>CAIKZJ010000354.1 GCA_903831845.1 uncultured Ignavibacteriota bacterium | reverse complement strand
TCAAGTCCTGCTCCCGCTACTAAAAAAGAATAGCCATAAAATTATTTTATGGCTATTTTTGTATAAGCATAAATCATTCATTGATTTGAGAAGAATTATACTAATATCGGCAATTCTTATTTTCTCACTGGCTTATATAATTCTATCCAACAACAATTCATCTCCGCAGAACAAGGACAATCGCATTTTTACCGTTATCATTGACGCCGGACACGGCGGCAAGGACCCCGGCACGACAGGCCTTTCTGGCATATATGAAAAGAACATCGTTCTGCCGATAGCTCTCAAGCTCAAGAACAATCTCGCGAAGGAATACGACGACATGAAAATCGTTCTGACGCGCGACAAAGACGAGTTCATTGAACTCAAGCAGAGAGGGAAGATTGCGAACTCCGAAAACGGTAATCTCTTCGTCAGCATTCACTGCAACGCAAGGAAGAGCGAGGAAAACGACAAGAGCGGATTTGAAATATACCTGCTCGACCTGAACCGCGTCGACGAAGCTAAAAGCATTACGCTTGAAGAAAACAAATTCATCGCTTTCAATGAGAAGATTGATTCGGCATACATAACACAGAACAAAATTCTCGCGTCTATTTATCAGCAGGCATATCTCGGATACAGCGAAAGATTTTCTACGATGATTGAAACCGAAATGATTAAAGGCACGTCACTGCCTTCGAGAGGGCATTTTCAGGCGGGATTCTGGGTGCTGCTGAGCGCCAGCATGCCGACTCTGCTCGTCGAATGCGGTTACCTCTCGAATAAGACAGATGAGGAATACCTCAAATCCGACAAAGGCCAGGAAGAAATCGCAAAGTCGATTTTTAAAGCTATACGTTATTTCAAGATGGACTATGATTTCGAAAACAGTTTAATGGAATAAACTATGCAGAAAGGTCCTTCAAAAGAAGCGCTCGCCGAATATTTCAAGAATAACCGACAGTATTTCGATTCTCTTGCGAATCAGTACAAAGAACAGGACCCGGAATACTACAATAAATATATCGCTCCGTTTTACAGTAATCCTTTTCATTCATCATCAACATCGAATAAAAAGGGCTGTTCAGTGCGGTCTGTACTTGCAATATCTATCCTGGTCTTCATTGCAGGCATTGCCGCCGTGAGTCTTTTCCTTTCAAAAGATAAAATCGAAAGGAAACTCGACGAAGAAATTGACAGGCAGATAGATAAAACTATAGAGGAGATTCAGAAGGATGCCGTAAAACCGGACAGAATGAAGAAGAGCGTCAATCCTTCGGATATGCTCGATACTCTTTCATCAATTCAGTCATTGAACGACTTTCAGAAAGGAATGACTTACTTCAGCGTTGGCGATTACGACAAGGCCGAGCATTATTTCTCACTGGTTAAAAAAGATGACCCGCTGTTCAATGAAGCGAGAAAGAAACTTACAGAGATAAGAAAAAAGAAACTTGAAGAATTTAATAAATAGATTATACTGAAAGAGAATGAAGAATCTGAAAAATAAGGTTGTATTCGTAACGGGCGCGTCCAGCGGCATAGGCAGGGCATGCGCCGAAAAATTTGCGTCGATGGGAGCTAAAGTGCTCATGTGCGCGAGAAGGAAAGAGCGCGTCGAGAAACTCGCGGCGTTGCTTGTAAAGAAATATAAAACGGAAGTATTCGCGTTCGAAATGGATGTGAGAAATTTCGACGTGGTAAAAGAAACTATTGATTCGCTTCCTGCAAAATGGAAAAATATCGAAGTGCTTCTGAACAACGCCGGGCTTTCACGCGGCCTGAACAAGATTCAGGACGGCGTCTTGCTCGACTGGGAAGAGATGATAGATACTAACGTTAAGGGACTGCTCTACGTCACGAAATCCGTGCTTCCTTATATGCTGAAAAGAAAATCGGCGCATATTATAAATATCGGCTCGATTGCCGGACACGAAGTATATCCCGCGGGAAATGTTTACTGCGGAAGCAAGCACGCTGTCGACGCCATTACAAAAGGAATGCGTCTTGATTTAGCCGGAACTCCCGTGCGCGTTTCGACCGTCGATCCCGGTATGGTGAATACTGAATTCAGTCTCGTGAGATATAGAGGCGACAAACAGAGAGCGGATGCCACTTATTCAGGCATGCAGCCGCTGAAAGGCGAAGACATTGCCGACGCCGTTTCTTTCATCGCCACAAGAGACGAAAATACTGTTATCGCCGAAATGATAATATTCCCGAAGGCGCAGGCTTCTGCTATGGTGACGCACAGAAAGTAATTTGATTTCATAGAAATGAAAAAGGCGGTCATTGACCGCCTTTTTTGTTATTAAACCTCTTGTCATTCCCGCATGCTCCTGGCGGGAATCTGAAACAATATAAGAATTTAATCTTCGCTATTTTCAATTTGCGTCTTGATCCCCGACAAGATCATTCGGGGATGACAAGTAGAACTATTT
>CAIKZJ010000353.1 GCA_903831845.1 uncultured Ignavibacteriota bacterium | reverse complement strand
TCCCAGTGCCTGTACATCAGGTCAGTCAGAATCCTCGCGTTCGCTTTCGGCAGGTCGGGATATATATCCTTCGCCGTCTTGTCGATTTTCACTTCGGCGAGATACAGAACTTTCTTTCCGTCAGGCGAATATTTGAAATCCAAAATTCCGTCCGGTACGTCCGAAACCTGCTTCAGTTCTGTACCGTCAGGATTCATTTCCCATATCTGCGGTGAACCGCTTCTTGTTGAAACGTATCCGATTTTCTTTCCGTCCGGTCTCCATTTTATGCCGAATTTTCCGTCGGAAGATTCTGTCAACCTCTTTTTCCCGGAACCGTCGGCGGTCATCGAATAAAAATCGGTCTGGCCTTTGTTAAGCTGAATGTTGAAATACCTTACAGCGTAAACAATTGCTGTTTCATCCGGGGAAACCGAATATTCCGTTATTCTTCCGAACGACCAGAGAACTTCGGGAGTCATGTACGGAGATGAAAGCACCGGCCGTGTGTTTTGTATTATAGATGCGTATTTATCCTGCGAATAGGATAAATTAAACACAAAAAGCAACAAGAGCGCAAATAATAATTTTCTCATCTTAATGTTTGAAATTTTACTCAAATTATGCAAAATAAAGAAACATGTAAATTGAAATAATTCTTCTCGGTGTTGATTGTTTAAATATTCATACTATTTAAAATCAGCTTGAAATTTCATTTTAGTATTGATTTAATTGGTTTTATTTGTGATTATTGAAAAAACAAAGGAGAGCGGATATAAAAAACTTGTACAAATTGTACAAATTTTAAAAGCATTATGAAGAGACAAATCAGATTTTCTCTCGCTATTTTTGCATTTCTTGCAATTTTCAGCAGCTTGAGTTTCGGTCAGGGAAACGGAAGCAAGTATGCGGGCGAATTTTTGGCGATTGGCGTCGGCGGCAGGCCCCTCGGAATGGGCAGCGCTTATGTCGCGCTCGTTAACGACATTACAGCCGGATACTGGAATCCCGCCCTGCTGTCAAAAATTGATTACCCGCAGCTCTCCCTCATGCACGACGCAAGGTTCGGCAATCTTCTTAATTATAATTACGGAGCGGTCGCTATCCCTATCGGGAAGAACCAGTCATTGGGTTTGAGTGTCATAGTCAACGGTATCGACGATATTCCTGATACCAGACAGGCAGCAATCTATTACGGCAACGAGCTAAGAATCGACCCGGATAAGGTCACTTACTTTAACGCGAACGACTACGCTTTCCTTCTCACTTATTCGAAAAAACAAAACGACAAGTTTTCTTACGGAGCGAATTTTAAAGTTATAAGAAGAACGCTCGGTGATGCCGGTAACGCCTGGGGACTGGGTTTCGACATAGGTCTTTTCTACAATCCCGTAAAAGACCTTATGCTCGGCGCGAACATACAGGATATCACGACAACTTATGTCGCATGGAGCACAGGCAAAAAGGAGAACATTTCTCCCACTGCAAAGATCGGCTCGGCGTACATTCTCGACGTGCCTTTCCTTAAGGGCACTGTAATTCCGGCAGTTGATTTCGACGTGCGGTTTGAAAACAGAAGAACAGCATCCAATTTTAACGCAGGTCCTGTGTCTTTTGATTTTCACGGCGGAATGGAATACACATACGATAAACTTGTAAGCATCCGGGGCGGTTATAACGAAATCGGCGACATTACACTTGGGGCCGGTATAAAGCTCCCTAAAATCAATATTGATTATTCCTTTACAGGCGGTTTCAAGGATGACCCTGAAAAACTGGGAAACACGCACAGAATATCACTGATATTCACGCTTGAAGAGGATAAATTCAAAAGAAAATAATAAAAAGTTTATAGGGTAATATATCCCTTGGTTCACGGCATTATGCAACGGAATAATCCTCCGGCTAACGAAGAAATGCATAATTTAAAAATCCGGGTTTTTTAATATTATTTAAACGTATAATTATCAGTCAGATAAAAATTATTTTTTGATTGATTTGATAATAAAATTTTGGTAATATTAATTATAAAGTAGAAATATCTTTAAATAGTTTTTGTTTCTTAAATTAATCCTAATTTAAAGAAAGGAAAAATAATGAAAAGAATTATTGCTCTCACCACTTTGTTCTTCCTTGTATTCTCAATGAACGTCTTCGCACAGACCTGGACAGCTCAGACCTCCGGCGTGACGACGTCATTGAACTGCGTCAGCGCTGTTGACGCGAATATCGGATGGATCGGTGGTAACGGCGGCGTAATCCTGAAGACCACCAACGGCGGTGCGAACTGGGTAAGCGTCGCAAACGCTACTGTCGGAACGAACGACATTTATGCAATCTGCGCGATCAGCGCGTCGGTTGCTTTCGTATCGACTTCACCCGCAGCCACGTATGTTTTCAGAACATCGGACGGCGGAACGACCTGGACACAGGTATTCACACAGACCGGCGGTTTCATCGATGACATTAAGTTCAAAGATGCCAACACCGGTTTCATGTACGGTGACCCCGTCAGCGCTAGATGGTCGCTCTGGAAGACCACCAACGCCGGCGTAACATGGGACTCAACCGGATGCTACCTGCCGCAGGCGGCAAGTGAAGCCGGATGGAACAACGCTATGTGGATGGTCGGTAACACGATCTGGTTCGGAACCAACAGCACCAAGGTTTACAAATCGACAAACTTCGGCGCGACAGGTTCATGGACTTCCGGCGCAACAACCGGAAGCGCGAACTCATACAGCGTGGCTTTCAACGGCAACACAGGTTTCACAGGTCAGACAATCGCCCTTAAATCGACAGACGGCGGCTCGACCTATGCAACAGCAACTCTTCCCGGAACAGGTACCTGCTATTCGTTCAATACGATTACAGGCACAAACAAATTCTGGGTAAACAGAGGCGCAAGCATCTATTATTCTTCGGATAACGGCACGACATGGGCATCACAGTTCACAGGTACAGGTACGTACCAGGCGATGAGCATGGTGCTCGCCGGCACGACAATCAGAGGATGGTCGGTTACAGCGGCCGGTTTGATCGCGATGTATAACGACACTTATACACCTCCGACACCTACCTACGTATATCCGACACTTGGATGCAACTACGGTGCAATGCCTCTTTATTCATCGGGCGCGTTCGGTCATTCAGCATGCGTTCTCAATGATACGCTTTATGTAACAGGCGGCTCGTCAACAGGCGCAGGCTCGACAACCTCACAGAGATACGCGGTCAACTCGAACACGTTCTCCACAGGTACGGCTCTTCCCGAATCGAAAGCGGGACATTCAATGGTAAAATGCGGAAACGCAATCTATCTTATCGGCGGAAGCTCGTCAGTAACAGTAGGCGGCACGACCAACTACAAATATACTCCTTCAACAGGATGGACCTCAATAGCACCTCTTCCGGTAGCATTATCGGGACACGTTGCGGTAAACTGGGGTGACAGCGTTATATTCGTAATCGGCGGACCGTGGGCTGCACCGTCAACTACCGTTTACTTCTACAGACCGGCTGACAACACATGGGGCACATCAACAGCATGCCTCGCGGGCAGAAGAAGTGCGGCTGTCGGCATCATCGGTAACAAGATCATCATTGCGGCTGGTTACAATGCTGCATTCTTCAAGAATACACAGGTAGGAACAATCGGCTCCAACGCCTCCACAATCACATGGGCGGCAGGACCCGACGTACCTCTCCCGACAGGCGTAACCGGCTCGTCAAGACCGGGCGGCACGGGCGTAGGCTCGAAGTTCTACTTTGTACCGGGCGAAATGTCAGGCGGTCTCTCGAATACAAGCGACAGTATCCGCGTGTTTGACGGTACTGCATGGGAATCAACACTCATTTACGGCAGAGGCGTATCCGGTTCAGCTTCCAACTACTGGGCTGCGGTTACCAACTACGTTGCCGGTTCAGGTAAAGTAAAAGTACTCATCACGGGCGGCGCCCTCGGAACAGTGTTCCCGGGACTCTGCACGGCGCAGGTGGATGCTTGTTCAGTGACGAACGTAGGACCGATCGAAACACCGGTCAACTACAACCTGTCACAGAACTATCCGAATCCGTTCAACCCGACAACGAAGATCAACTATGCTCTTCCGAAATCAGGTTACGTGACTCTGAAAGTTTATGACGTACTCGGCAAGGAAGTCGCGACACTCGTCAACGAAGCAAAGAACGCCGGAAACTATTCCGTCGAGTTCAACGCTTCGAACCTCTCGAGCGGAATGTACTTCTATAAGATCGACGTCAACGGCTTCAGCGAAGTAAAGAGAATGATGCTCGTCAAGTAATATAGATTTGCATAAATTACAAAGCCGTCCCTGAAAAGGGACGGCTTTTTTTATATCCGTACTTATTCCATTTTTTACTTGATTTTATAAAATATCATAATTAGAATTGTATTAGTATAAGTTTCCCTATTATCTGTTTTTTTACAAAAACAAAACTTATCTGAAAGGAGAATCAAGTGAAATACACAAAACCCACCATTGTCATCACACTGTTATTGATGATTTCAATTGCCGGATTTATTATCGAAGATCCGTACGGCTCGAAAACCCCCGCAGGCGACAATAAAACTGTTTCAACACCCGTCGCTTATGTCTCACCCTACGGGACACCGATCTATACGGATAATTTCGACGGAGCCAATGATACCGCTGCGCTTAGAGCAAGAGGATATAAATTCTATCAGCAGTCGGTGCCGGTAGGCACTACTAACTGGTTCCAGGGCAATTCAACCGTATTTACAGCTTATAACGGTCCCAGCACGGGTTACGTCGGCGCAAACTATAACGCCACGTCAGGCGTCGGAGTTATCGACCTCTGGCTCGTCCTTCCGTATCAGGCAGGCGGCTATCAGGCAGGAGACTCCATTTACTTCTGGCACAGATCACCCGATGCAAGCACGTATCCCGATTCAATCAGAGTTATGTTTTCATCCGCCGACTCGACACCGGCAGGCACCTGGACTGAAATCGGCAGGTTTAAAACAAGCACTGCAGGATGGGCCCAGGCGAAGTACAGAATTGCTACCACATCAGCTTCAGGAAGAGTGGCTATAAGATATGCTGTCGCGAACGCGGGACCCTCGGGCGCCAACAGCGATTATATCGGAATTGACGCTCTTACAATAATCAGAACCGCTTCTGCTCCGACTTATGTGTATCCGACTCTCGGATGCAACTACGGTTCGATGCCTCTTTATGCATCGGGCGCGTTCGGACATTCGGCCGCTGTGCTTAATGATACGCTGTATATTACAGGCGGCTCGTCAACAGGCGCAGGCTCCACTACAAGCCAGAGATATGCAATTAATACTAACACTTTCTCGACAGGAACAGCGCTGCCCGAATCGAAAGCGGGACATTCGATGGTTCACTGCGGAAACGCAATTTACCTTATCGGCGGCAGTTCTTCCGTAACGGTCGGGGGTACTACATGCTATAAATATACGCCGTCAACAGGATGGACCTCAATAGCGCCTCTTCCGGTAGCATTATCGGGACATGTAGCGGTAAACTGGGGTGACAGCGTTATATTCGTAGTCGGCGGACCTTGGTCAGCACCGACAACAAACGTTTATTTCTACAGGCCTGCAAGCAACACCTGGGGCACATCAACAGCATGCCTCGCGGGCAGAAGAAGCGCTGCTGTCGGCATCGTAGGCAACAAGATCATTATCGCGGCAGGTTACAATGCTGCATTCTTCAAGAATACACAGATTGGAACAATCGGCTCCAGCGCCTCAACAATCACATGGGCGGCAGGACCCGATGTACCTCTCCCGACAGGCGTAACCGGCACATCGAGACCGGGCGGCACGGGCGTTGGCACGAAGTTCTACCTCATACCCGGTGAAATGTCAGGCGGCCTCTCGAATACAAGCGACAGTATCCGCGTGTTTGACGCTACTTCGAATACCTGGGAACCGACGCTTATTTACGGCAGAGGAACTTCAGGATCCGCTTCCAATTACTGGGCGGCGGTCGATAATTATACTGCCGGTTCGGGTAAGGTTAAAGTGCTTATCACAGGCGGCGCCCTCGGAACAGTGTTCCCGGGTCTCTGCACGGCGCAGGTGGATGCTTGCACAGTCAATAACGTAGGACCGATAGAAACACCGGTCAGCTACAACCTGTCACAGAACTATCCGAATCCGTTCAACCCGGTGACGAAGATCAGCTATGCTCTTCCGAAATCAGGTTACGTGACTCTGAAAGTTTATGACGTACTCGGCAAAGAAGTCATGACACTCGTCAACGAAGCAAAGAACGCCGGAAATTATTCCGTCGAATTCAACGCTTCGAACCTTTCGAGCGGAATGTACTTCTACAAGATAAACGTCAACGGCTTCAGCGAAGTGAAGAAAATGATGCTCGTCAAGTAAAATTGTTTTGAGAATAAAAAAAGCCGCCCCGAAAGAGGCGGCTTTTTTATTTTATGTGAAATGTCTTAAACGAAATCGCCGAATTTAGTAGGTATAAGTTCTTCGAGCGCTATCTTTCCCTGCTCATCACTGGGCGGTACACCGTGCCATTTGTAATCGTCTTCCATAAATGACACTCCGCGCCCCATCTTTGTGTTCGCTATAATCACAGACGGCTTCCCTTTCACTGCCTTCGCTTTCGCGAATGTTGCGAGTATGTCAGCCATGTCGTGTCCGTCCATTTCGAATACTTCCCATCCGAAAGCCCTGAACTTCTCGTCCATCGGGTCGAGGTTCATTACCTTCTGCACGCGGTTGTCAATCTGGCAGTCGTTCTTGTCGACAATCATAATGAGATTATCGGTCTTGTGGTGCGCCGCAGTCATTACGGCTTCCCATATCTGACCTTCCTGAAGCTCGCCGTCTCCGTTTATGCAGACGACCGTGTTCGGTTTTCCGTCGAGTTTAAGCCCGAGCGCGGTACCCACCGCAATTGAAAGACCCTGACCGAGCGAACCCGACGCGATCTCCACACCCGGAAGACCGTGCGTCTTCATCGGCGCCGGATGTCCCTGCAGTCTGCCGTTGACTTTTCTTAATGTCTTAAGTTCTTCAAGCGGAAGGTATCCCCTTCTCGCAAGAGTCGCGTACCACACTGGAGCGATATGCCCGATTGATACAAACACATAATCCCTGTCGCCGGCGTAAGGATTCGCGCTGTCGAGGTTTAAAAGATTGAAATACAATGCCGTGAAAATATCGGCCGTTCCCAGCGGACCGCCGGAATGCCCCGATTTCGATATTAACAGCATGTTTATAATGTCGCGCCTTATCTGACGCGCCATTTCGTTAAGTTCCAAAACGTCAAGTTTGATTGCCTTGCCCGCTTCCTGTACGGGTTTCTTGTCCGTAATTTTATTATTTGTGTCTCTGTTCATTTGTATATATGTTTTCTAATATACTAATAAAACAAAATTATGAGAATTAAATTCCTAACCGGAGGCACGCTTTTTCAATCCCTGTATTAGGTCGATTAACGGATTAACGTGCTTTAGGAGTATTATAAGGCAGATTACAGCCGTAAAAGAGAAGTATAAATCGAAGTTGAAAAGAGGAAGATTGTCTATTTTTACCAGAAAAGGCTTCAAAAACATCGCGGAAACCGGCAGCAGAACCGTTGCGACAATATTCCCGAAATGAACTTTCCTGTAAATTCCGAATGACGCCATGAATAGCACACACCACCCTATCAGCAGAACCGGACTCACAGCGAGAGTTATCCCGGCCGCTGTAGCAAGCCCCCTGCCGCCGCGGAATTTCAGCCAGACTGAAAAATTATGCCCCAGTACGAGGAGCGAAAGAGGAACGAACATATACTGAAGCGAAAATCCCGCGATACGGAAAAACAGAAACGCGGGAATAAATCCTTTCAGCAGGTCGATAACAAGAACCATAGCGCCCGTAAACTTTGAGCCCGAGACTTCGTAATAATTAAGCGCGCCTGCGTTGCCCGAACCCTCTTTCGTGATGTTCTTCCCCGTTTTCCATTTAAGAAATAAGTAAGAAGTCGGTATGGAACCGATTACGTAGAACAGAATGCAAAACAATATGTATTCGAGAGATGTGTAATCCATCACTGCGGCCTTGCCACTATAATTCCTGTCTGCTTCTTGTTGCTCTGAAGATATTCTTTAAGCTCTTCCTTTGAAATAATTATCTCGCCCTTGGTTATGGACGCGTGAAGGAACAGCGTTTTCGATTTAGTCTTGTAAATGAAACCCGTATGCGTAACATCAAGACCTTCAATGTTCGTAGTCGTCGCTATTATGTCGCCCGATTCAAGCGCGTCGTAATAATTGTCGACTTCATTTTTCTTTATGTAATACAGGTCGCGCCTGTTCATCGCCTTTTCAATCGCTTTCATCTCGTCGGCGTATTCCGGATTTTCCGACAGTTGTTTGTAAGAGTTTACATGCGACGACATGAAATTAATTTTCTTGTAATACGGAATTCCGCCTATAGATTTGGTAATATCCGTTACTATGCCCTTCTTCTCGTTGTCGTATATCCAGTCCGTGTAATAATGAAGTCTCGAAGTATATCCCTCAATCTCGCCGTTCCTGTATCTTATCTTTGTAAGTTCGTTTTTGTAACTGTCGAAATCCACGGTGCCTTTTCGTATTATCCTCGCCATCGCCAGCGTGTTCTCAACGAACGTAACGCAGTCGAGTCCGGATATTTTGATAACAAGCTTCTCCTCGCTTGTGTTCTTGTCGAGCGTGCCGGCGACGTATTCCGTGCCGAGAAAGCTCTTTCCGACGTTTATTATTATCTGATTAATTTCGAGGTCAGACCATGACGCATCGAACGATTTGAGTTTCTTTTTCACGGCCTTTATTTCCGAATCCTCGTCCGTTCCGGAATTAAGATTCAGAGGAATCAGAAAAACCGCAAGCGCTAAAAGAACCGCAATTCGTTTGTAATAGTTTATTCCCTGCATAATTAATAATTTTCCGTAATTTATAAACAAACTACATAAACTTAAATGGATTTAAGGATAAGAAAAGCGAAAAAAACCGATTCGAAAGAAATCATACGGCTGATAAAAGAGCTCGCCCATTTCGAGAAACTCGACCCGCCCGATGCGGCAGCGCAGAGAAGGCTGCTGAATGACGCGTTTAAACGAAATCCGCCTTTCAGGATAATACTCGCGTTTGACGGCAAGGAAGCGATAGGCTACGCGTTTTATTTCTTTTCTTATTCCACATTTCTGGCGAGACCTACATTATATCTCGAAGACATTTACATCAGCGATAAATGCCGCGGATACGGCGTAGGGAAAAAACTGATGAACGAACTCATGAAAATCGCGAAGGAGACAAAATGCGGACGCCTCGAATGGATAGTTCTGGACTGGAACAAGAACGCCATCGATTTTTATGACCGTCTGGGGGCGAAGCACATGAAGAACTGGTACTTCTACAGGTACACACTGTAAGAATTAGAGAATCCTCAATACTTATTCCTGTGGGTTTTCTTGTAGTTTTTGAGGACTTTGCCGAGGATTTTGTCTTTGCGCTTTTTCTCTGCTGCCGATGATTCGAAATGCTGCTGCTCTTTGTGCATCTTCAGGTAATTCTCGTAATACTCTTTTTCTATGCCGCCTCTTTCAACCGCTTCCTTTACCGCGCATCCTTCTTCTACGGTGTGCGTGCAGTCTGCGTACCTGCATTCGCCCGCATGACTGAATATTTTTCCGAACGTTATTTCAAGGCCGTCTTCCGCGCCGCCGATGCCAAGCTCGCGCATTCCGGGATTGTCTATGAGCATCCCCCCGCTTTCGAGCATTATCAGCTCCCTGTGACTTGTTACGTGTTTGCCCCTGTCAGTGGTTTCGCTGATTTCGCCCGTCTTCATTATTTCTCTGTGACAAAGGTTGTTCAGCAACGTCGATTTTCCCACGCCCGACGAGCCGAGCAGACAATACGTTTTTCCTTTTTCGATTAGCGAAACAATTTCTTCGTATCCCCTTTTGGTTTCGCTGCTGAATAATATTACGGGTATGTCTTTTATCCTGCCTTTCACGAGTTCGGAATATTCTGCGATGAGTTCTTCGCCGAACAAATCAATCTTACTGAGAAGCACGACGGGTTTCACTTTTGATTCGTAGCAGATTGTAAGATACCGCTCAAGACGGTTGAGGCTGAAATCCCTGTCGACCGCCTGAACGATAAACGCGCAATCGACGTTGGCGGCAATTACCTGATAATCGCTCTTCGAACCCGACGCGCGCCTTTTAATTACCGTGCGCCTCGGATATATCGAATTTATTATCGCGAAATCTGAATCGCATACGCTTATCGAGACCCAGTCGCCGACCGCGGGAAAATCCTCTCTCGATTCGGCGGAATATCTCATGTTACCCGTTATCTCCGCG
>CAIKZJ010000352.1 GCA_903831845.1 uncultured Ignavibacteriota bacterium | reverse complement strand
TTAATTTCACGAAATATAACATTATAACTATAATTGTCAACAAGTTTTCAGTTTAAAAACAATTTTTTTCAATTTTGTTTTTGAAGTGGAATTGATGCGTTATTAATGTGGTGTCAGGGGTTTTACATGATATGCAGGCTGCATCTCTCGTGGTGTCAGGTATTCAACTGACACGCAGGCCGGAGGCCTGCAATAATAGGAATGGTATGTGCGGTCAGGCGTATGCCTGACCGCGCGTCAGTTGGTAGCAACTGACGCCACAGTAATTATTTCTTGCCGAACTTATTCATCAGCTCTTTCAACTTATTATCCAGATCTTCTTTCGTGGGCTTCTTTTCTTTCTTCACGGGCGTCTTAACTTTATCATCGAGTCTCATTGAAAGCGATATTCTTTTTCTCGGCACGTCAACGTCAACAACCCGCACAGTCACTCTCTGCGCGACTTTCAGCACATCGGCCGGATTCTTAACGAATCCGTCCGCTATTTCGCTAATGTGCACGAGTCCGTCCTGGTGAACACCGATATCGACGAACGCGCCGAAGTTCGTGATGTTCGTCACGATGCCCGGCAGTTTCATTCCGGGGGCAAGGTCATCTATCTTATCTATGCCCTTCGCGAATTCGAACGCTTCGAATTTTTCTCTCGGGTCTCTACCGGGTTTCTTCAATTCGCTTCTTATGTCTTCAAGTGTCGGTAGACCGATCTTGTCATCGACGTATTTTTCTATTTTAATCTTATCCTGATATAAAGGGTTTATCATCAAATCGGATACGGAACAACCGACATCTTCAGCCATTTTCTCTATAACATGATAACTTTCAGGATGCACGGCGCTCGCATCAAGCGGATTCTTTCCGTTTCTTATCCTAAGAAATCCTGCCGCCTGTTCAAACGCCTTTCCGCCCAGCCTCGGAATCTTCTTCAATTCGTCTCTCGAAGAAAACGGTCCGTTGCTGTCCCTGTATGAGACGATTGCCGAAGCGAGTTTCGGTCCAAGCCCTGAAACGTACGTCAGCAGCTGCTTTGAGGCTGTGTTAACTTCCACTCCGACTTTATTCACGCAGCTTATTACTACGTCGTCGAGTTTTTGTTTTAATTGCGTTTGGTTAACGTCGTGCTGGTACTGTCCGACGCCTATCGACTTCGGATCTATCTTGACGAGTTCGGCAAGCGGGTCCATCAATCGCCTTCCGATTGAAACGCTTCCTCTTACCGTCACGTCATAATCCGGAAACTCTTCTCTCGCTACTTCCGACGCGGAATAAATCGACGCGCCGCTTTCGTTAACCATTATGACGGGAATCTTTTTAATTTTTTCATCAGTCTGGCTTTCAAGAATTTTCTTAACAAACTCCTCTGTTTCTCTTCCCGCCGTTCCGTTACCTACTGCAATCACTTCGCTGCCGAACGCTTTTAGCAATTCAAGAACCTTTCGCGCCGCTTCAGCCGCCTTGCCTTCTCCGGTGTGCGGATAAACGGTTTCGTTATGAAGAAGTTTTCCCTGCCTGTTGAGAACCACGACCTTGCATCCCGTTCTGAATCCCGGGTCGAATGCCATCAGCGATTTTTCTCCAAGCGGAGCCGCCATCAGCAGCTGATGAAGGTTTTCGGCAAACACCTTTATCGCTTCTTCGTCAGCCTTCGCTTTAAGCGCGGCTCGGTATTCGGATTCCATCGAAAGCGAAAGCAGTCTCTTGTAACTGTCGGTTACCGCGAGTTTAACCTGCGTACCAGCTTCATTGTTGTTCTTAAGAAAATTCTTTTCCAGTATCTCAATCGCCTCGGACTCGTCAGGCATCACGTCAACCTTAAGTATATCTTCTTTCTCGCCTCTGAACATTGCAAGTATCCTGTGCGACGGCGATTTCGAGGCGGGCTCTTTCCAGTCGTAATAATCTTTATACTTTATGCCTTCCTCGTCTTTGCCTTTTGCGACTTTAGAATATACGACCGCCTTAGTGTTGAACAATTCTCTCATCTTCTCGCGCGCTGTCTGGTCTTCGGATACCCATTCCGCTATGATATCGCGCGCGCCTGCGAGGGCTTCTTCGTTCGACTTGACGCCTTTCTCTTCGTCTATGAATTTATCCGCTTCTGACATTATATCGAAATCATTCTGTCCGAATATCATCAGCGCAAGCGGCTCAAGCCCTTTCTCCTTCGCTATCGTGGCGCGTGTGCGTTTCTTCGGTTTGTACGGCAGATAAATATCTTCAAGCTCCGTCATTGTTTCAGCCGCGTCAATCTTTCCCTTCAGTTCTTCCGTGAGAAGGTCGCGTTCCGCCAGAGACTTAAGTATGGCTTCGCGCCTCTTGTCGAGTTCTTCGAGTTGAATGAGTCTGTCGCGTATCGATGTGATCTCTACTTCGTCGAGACTTCCGGTAAGTTCTTTTCTGTATCTCGCTATGAATGGCACCGTTGCGTCTTCCATCAGAAGTTTGGCGGTGTTTTCTACCTGGTGTACTTTCAGTTTCAGTTCATCCGCAATGCGCGGAGCGTATTTCAAATCCATTTCTTTCCTTAAAATTAAAAATTACAAAGATAAAACCTCTTCCCAATTATTCCACGTAATTCTTTTTCCGTTGACAATCTTCCTGTTGTAACTCTTGTCGAAAATTATGTGCTCCCATAACGGCTTGCATACGCCCGTCACTTCCGGCTTGTCGTCTATGAGTATGTCGCCTCTTACCAGAGTCTTGTCGCGCGAAAGAATCAGGCGCATTGTCCAGTCGTGTCCGAGATGCTTGTCGACCCATTCGTATTTTTCCGCGACGCAGTT
>CAIKZJ010000351.1 GCA_903831845.1 uncultured Ignavibacteriota bacterium | reverse complement strand
GGCGGAATGACCTGGGCGGTTGATTATACCGCGACAGGATGCGGCATTAACGAGGTCAGAATATCGAGAGACAACAAGGCATTGTATGCGCTTAAAGACAACGGCGGAATAGTAATGAAACTCCTGTCTTCTCCTTCTTCGCCGGTTGCAACCTTCAGCGGCAAAAGATATGAATTAAGGGACAATTACCCGAATCCGTTCAACCCCTCAACCACGATACGCTACATGATCCCGCAGAACGAACAGGTGTCAATCAAAATTTACGACATGTCGGGACGCGTAATTGCGGACCTCGTGAACGAAATAAAGACGGCCGGGGATCATCAGGTAACATGGAACGCTTCCGGGCTTTCGAGCGGAATTTATTTCTACAAAATGCAGGCCGGAAGATTCACCGAAGTAAAGAAAATGATGCTCGTAAAATAATATTAAAAACCTTTTTCTCAACCAATTATTCAAGGGAGATATAAAATGAAAAAATTAATTTGTGTTTTAGTCGTACTGACCGCAGCTTTCTGGTTTTCCGGATGCTCGGATTCAAACATCACCGGCCTGGAGCAGAATTCACAGGTAAAAACGCAGGCTGTACCGTTCAAGGGAACGTGGGAAGGCGCGGCCACAACGCCTCATCCCGAAATGTATCCCACGCCGAAAGAAATTTCCTGCAAGGGAAACTGCACCCATCTGGGCCTGTTCAATGCGGATGTCAATTACATGATAACGTATTATGACATTAACAATCCTCTGCTCGGCGGGTACGCCATACAGGGCTCCGCTGTAATGACGGCCGCTAACGGCGACAAGGTTTATCTCGGGAACCTCGGGGGCGAATGGTGGTTCAGGGATCCCGGAACATTCTCAACCGTTGAGTTCACGACCGTATCCGACATAGTCGGAGGCACCGGAAAATTTGAAGGTGCAACCGGTCACTTCGAAGGAAGCGGAACGCAGAATTTTTACTTCACGAACCAGCCTCAGGAAACATGGTTCTCCTGGTCCGGTAATATTAACTACTAAAGTTTAAGCAATACCCAACCCAGGAACCCGCAGCCCCGGAGACATTCTGTTCCGGGGCTGCTTTTATATTAATCCCGGAAACATGAAGTTTTTCTGTCCGGTGTATATAAATCCCGGTGATATTAAATACCCTTGCCACCCCGAAATTATTATTTTTTCTGAATTTAATTTATTATATAATTAGGGGTTGTTTAAACATATTTCCCCGGGGGGTTAAATTGAAAACAAAACTGTTACCTTTCTTATCGGCATTGCTGATCAGTACCTTTTTCCTTTTCTGTAATTCATATTCGGGACCGAGAAAAATCCTTCTCGAATTTTCCACGGGCACCTGGTGCGGATTCTGCCCGTGCGGCGAAACTGTCGCGGACAGCATTCTTACCGCTTATCCCAACAACACTATCGTTATCGGATATCACAGCGGCGGCAGCGATCCGTTTGTAAATCCGGAAGCAACTGCGGTGTTTAATCTGATAGGATACACCGCGTCGCCGACACTCTGTCTGGACAGGATGAACGACCCTATTACAGCGCCTTATTCAACGTGGTCGAATAAGTATTATCAGAGGTACACTTCTTCTCCGACAACTGTTGTCGACGTTGAAGTCACTTCAAAAAACTATAACCCGGCTACAAGAATTCTGAATGTCACCGTGAATTCAACCGCGCTTCAGAATCTCACGGGTCAGTACAAGATTCATTTTATAATAATCGAAAACAACATCGTGTATCCGCAGAATTTTTACCAGCCCTGCGGCACTGCCGGATATCATAACGACTACGTCCACAGATGGTTTCCGAGAACTGTAACGAACGGCCCGACCGGTCAGAACCTGAACACGGGCGGCGCATGGGCGCAGAACCAGAGCATCTCGAAATCGTTTACGGACACCATAAGCAACGCCTGGGCACCTGAAAACTGCAAGTTCATCGCGATTGTTTACAGGGATTCAACGGGACATTTCAATCTCAGCGAGGTTCAGCAGGCGGTGCAGCAGCCGGTGGCGAACCCGACGGGTATTGCTAACGAGGAATATGTTCCGGCAGTATATTCGCTTTCGCAGAATTATCCGAACCCGTTCAACCCCACTACTAACATAAAATTTTCCGTTCCGAAAGACGGCAACGTAACACTGAAAATTTACGACTTGAGGGGAAAAGAAAAAGCCGTTTACATGAAAGGATTCCTGAATGCAGGTACATATAACGCACAGATCAACGCGGCGGGATGGACAAGCGGAATATATTTCTATAAACTCACTGCGGATGATTTTTCCGCAACCAGGAAAATGGTTCTTATTAAGTAATAGTTCTCCCTTTATTGAAAAAGGCCCGCGCTTTTTTTGCGGGCTTTTTTATTGCCGGAAACCGGTATAAACTTTTCGGAGCTGTTTTTATTTCATGGCATAATACTTTTTTCTAAGGTCCATATTCATCCTGAAAATCACGTATGAATACGCAGGATTGTATGTGACCGAACGCCTTATTATATTCCTGATATTGAATAACCTTCTTCCGAGAAGGCGAATCCCGTTCCTTAATTCAGTGCAGGATAAATTAGAGGGCGTAAAGAAGGGGAGGTTTGAAGGCACGCTGTATACCGGATTGTCTTCGGCAAATTCCTCTTCGGTTTTTATCAGAAGCCGGCCGTTATCCTTCAGGTCTTTGAATATTTTCGTACCGGGTACCGGTATTAGAATATTGACAACGGGAATTTTCAAATGTGACTCGCGCGCAAAACGATAAAGTTTACCGAACGATTCTGCCGAATCTCCGTCCATTCCCAACATGAAGTAACCGGCCACAAATATACCGGCTTTCTGAATTTCTCTGATGCTTTTAAGATATTCCGAGGCCTGGTATTTTTTGTTAAGCTGCTCAAGGCTTTCCTGCTGAAGAGATTCGAGCCCCAGAAAAAGAATCCTGCATCCCGCTTTTTTCATAAGCGCAAGAAGCTCTTTATTTCCTGATATGTCCGGCGTGCACTGCCCGCCCCATATAAGATTTATTTTTTCCTCAATCATGCGGCGGCAAAGGCGTTCCGTATAAACGGGATTATTCAGAAGATTCTGGTCCATGAATGAAACAAACTTCGTCATCCCGCTTACCGCTTTCAGGTCGTCAATCAAAAATTCAAGTTTCCTTAACCTGTACCTGCTTTTGTATGTCTGCGAAGCGCAGCAATAGGAACAGCTGTGCCTGCATCCTATGCTTGACTGAACCTGCATGAAGGGAAATTTCATTCCTTTGAGGACAGAATAATCAAACGGGTAGTTTATGTTCACTCCGAATTCATATTTATCTTTTTCACGGCCATCGGCTATATCCCTAAGAAGGTTCTTCATGTCGTTGGGCGAAGGAATGCCGTAGAATACCGAATCGCAGACGCCGCCGAGTATTTTTTCGCTGAATTCGTCCCAGTGGGCGCCGAAAATTATTTTTTTTCCCCGGCTCTTGAATTTCTTTGATATCTCGCCGGCATATAAAATATCATACCCCATACATGAGATCAAAACGACGGACGCGTCGGTTTCATAATTAATTTCCTGATAATGCTCAAGACAGGTTTCCTTTTCCCAGTCGTCCGGGATAACGGCGCTGAATATCGGCAGATAAAGAGAATGATTGAACATCGTCCAGCCTTTGATTTTTCCGCCGTCCATTCTTCTGTATGTCGGCTGCAGTATATAGATTTTCTTTTTCATCGCTGATTATTTACTTGCGATAAAAATTCAGATAATTCCGGGAAAAGTTGTCATGAAATTGTTTGCGAAATGTAAAATTTATGTCCGGGTAAAAATAAAAAACCCCGCTAATAAACGGGGTGTGGTTTCCGTGTTCCCCTTCGTGGATTCGAACCACGACCGTAACTTTCAGAGAGTTATGTGCTAGCCGTTACACTAAAGGGGAATATTAATTCCGATATGCAAAATACCCATGTTTTTGATCTTTTTCAAGGCAAATGTAACGAAAAAGAACCGTTATTTAATCAATATCATCGGTTTTGTTTCGGTATAGTCTCCGGCTCTAAGCGTGTAAAAATAAACTCCCGAAGAGAACCCCCTGCCGTCAAAATCCCGCTCATATTTTCCGGGGCTCAGATTCCCCGAAAATATTTCTTTTGCCTTTCTGCCCGTAATATCAAAAACATTCAGTGTAACGGCGGAGTTTTCCTTTATTTCAAATTTAATTTTTGTAACCGGGTTAAACGGGTTCGGGTAATTCTGGTGCAGTTTGTGTCTGACGGGAATAACGCTTCCTGTTCGCGGTGCGTATGTGCTTCCGCCGTTCGTTGTGGATAATATTGTGCCGTTATAACCAACTGTCCAGCCTGTCTGTGGATTAATAAAATGAATGCCATACAGTGAATTCGGCGGAAACGTATTATTCTGTAACAGCCAGTTAATACCTCCGTTTGTCGTCTTGTAAATAAAACCGTTTATGGCCGAAGTGTTTGTATTTCCGCCTACTGCCCAGCCGGTTTGCTGATTTGCAAAATAAACATCCTTAAAACCTGCATTAAAAACATGCAACTGAACGTCCCACGATGTGCCGCCGTTTGTTGTATAACAGACATCTCCGTATTGAACCGCCCAGCCTGTGAAAGAATTTATAAAATGGCATGAGACGAAATAGGTTCCGCTTGAAAACACACTCCAGTTTGTGCCGCCGTTTGTTGTTTTAACGGACGAATAACTGCCTGTCACCCAGCCGGTATTCACGTCGATAAAGAATACCGAATTATAGTTGTTGGAGTTCGGAGCCGCTTGTAAATTCCAGTCACTCCCCGCGTTTGTTGTTTTTAAAATTGCCCCGCTTCCGCCGACAACCCAGCCGGTTGATGTATTAACAAAGCAAATTCCTGAAAGACCCGCGGAAGACGATGTATAATACTGCGTGGTCCAGTGCAATCCTCCGTCAACGGACTTAAAAATTCCGCGGCCTGTTATACCCGAGGTTCCTCCCGTTGCCCAGCCGGTTGTCGTATTAACAAAACAGACAGAAGTTGTGTTTGACGGAACGGTGTCAGAAACAACCCAGGAAATTCCGCCGTTCGTCGTTCTGGTAATTAAGTTGCCGCCGGTGACCCAGCCGCTCTGGGCGTTTGCAAAGAAAACAGAATTGAAGTTTCTTGTAACACCCCCGCTCAGAAAATTCCAGTTCACCCCGCCGTTAACGGTTTTCATAACAAAGCCGCCGTTCCCCGTGCACCACCCTGTCTGCGGTCCCGAAAAATTTACGGAATTTATAGTTAAGGTCGTTGAATTCTGACAAAGTGTCCAGTTATCGCCTGCGTTCGTTGTGGAGTAAATCCGCCCTTTTCCGCCGGCGCACCAGCCGGTCTGAGAATTTATAAAACAGACGCTGTTGATTTTGTACATGGAAACTCCGGGCTGCTGCTGCGTCCAGTTTGCCCCGCCGTTTGTGGTATGTAGGACAATACCGTAATGATTAGGATAAACATCATATCCCCCCGATATCCAGCCTGTTTGCGGATTGATGAAACTAATAGAACATAGCGGATAAGTCAGTGCCTGTGAACTGTTCGTCCAGTTATTGCCCCCGTCTGTGGTTTTCGCGATCAGCCCGGCGTCTCCAGCAATCCATCCTGTCAACGCATCGGCAAAGTAAACTGCATTATATACTCCGGAAAACGGACAGGACAGAATATTCCAGTTCAGTCCGCCGTTAGTCGTTTTATATATCGTACTCTCGTTCCCGACGGCCCATCCCGTCTGGGAGTTAAGAAACTTGATTCCGTAAAACCGGGTAAAGATTCCCTCAAGAGATGTAATCCAGTTGTTGCCCCCGTTTGTAGTCCTGATTATAATTTCAAAACCGGCAGCCCACCCCGTCTGCGAATCGGAAAAATCCATGCAATATAGATCCTTTCCGGTATGGCTTTCCTGCACTGTCCATCCGGCACCCCCGTTTGTTGTTTTAGTTATTGAACCGTAATTGCCGGCTGTGAACCCGGTGTTTAAATCAAAAAACCTCATCGCGTTTTGTGTATTACCCTGTGGAAGAGGGTTCTGCCAGACCCATTGACAAAATAAAGAATTGGACGAAAGGGAAGAGACTATTAATAATAAACCTGTGATTATGTATTTCATAGCGTCGGGGATTGATTTAAAGGAAAAATCCGGCTCCTTTTATAAATATATTTCACTAAACCGACAAATACAACCGAAAAACCGCGTAAATTAAACATTGAAAAACCGGTATTCGGACAAACAAAAAACCCCTGCGTTTTCGGCGCAGGGGTTTGTTATAGTGTTACTTTACTTTTTATCTTCTGTACAAAGTCCACTCGTCGTTTGTGTCGAGGTTGTAGACCTTGATGTAATCCTGTGTGCGGTAGTAATCCACGAGGAATTTTTTACCGGCGCCGTCCTTTACAGTATACGCGAAACCGCCTCCTTCAACGTTTTCGAGACTGTTGTAGTCAAGAATATCGAAACGGACCCACTTGCCGTTTTCAGAAAACTCAACCTTGATTACCTGCGTGTTGTCGGTGTTGCAGGTTAAAAGAACGGAAAAATCCTTCCCGTCATAAGTGAAGTACGACTGCGCCTGCGAGTTCGATGAAATCATGAACAGAGCCGCCAGCACAAACAAATAAATAACTGTTCTTTTCATTTTTATTGGTTTAGTTAAACAATATTTAGTATTGAACAACGGATTTCTGAATAAGTTCCTATTTATTTTCAAAATAATTTCAAAAGCGGGCCCGGCAGTAATCGTTTCGATAATTCCGCCTCATTTAAATGCTGTTTTTTTCTGTCTTTTCTTTTACAATTGCAAATATTTTTTCGTATTTTAATCCCATGCGGTAATTTATCCATATTCTATGAATTCTAAATACTTGTTTGCAAAAGCGTCGTTTTTAATTTCGCTGCTTCTGGTTTCAGCTGAACTTTTTTCTCAGGCATCTCTTGTCGTGAACAAAGACTTGAATAATTTTGTCGTAAGGCGCGACGGGAATAATACGTGCCGGGTAGTACCGCTTTACGGTTCTGAATCACTCATTGACGGATTAAATAATCCGGCGACATCCGACGAACCGGCTTCGGTCTCCGTTTTTAACTGGGTTCAGAAATTCACCGCGTCCGGAAAAGTGTTCAAGGATATTTCATTCGCCGATACGCAGAACGGATACATCGTT
>CAIKZJ010000350.1 GCA_903831845.1 uncultured Ignavibacteriota bacterium | reverse complement strand
TGCGCAATGATTATACTTATGTAAATTGCATAGATTTGTATTTTTTTAATGACATGACCGGCTTTATGCTGGGATATAGTCCTTATGGCGGCAGCGGATTTTACAGCGGACATATTTATAAAACAACTGACGGGGCTGTTACCTGGAACAGGCACGACAGCATTTCGGGCGGGAAGTTTTTCTGCTTCAATTTTTATAATTCAGATACAGCTATGATAGCAGGTAAATATGGAGAAGCGCGTACGACCACGAACGGCGGGGCAAACTGGACATATTCGGGTGTTCTTTCGTTATGGGGGGAGCCGCAGTTCAACTGGCCTTTGAATAGTCATACATGGTTAGTCGGGGTCGGGGGCGGAATATACAAAACCACAAATTTCGGTTTGAACTGGAATTCTGCCGGCTCCGGTCCTACTTACGCGATATGTTTTATTAACAGTACAATTGGTTTCGGCACCGGTGAATGGGGAAGTATCTATAAAACAACCGATTCAGGGAATAACTGGGGAATAATTTGCCAGAATAACTTATTCAGTATGTATCCTAAAGACATTAAATTTGTAAATGCTATGACCGGATATATGTGTGGATTATATTCTGGTAATATTTATAAAACGACAAACGGAGGTTATAACTGGATTGCTCAATCTGTTTATCCCGGTAATTCATTTTATTCTTTGAGTTTCGTAAATGAACTTACAGGATATGCAGGTTCAATGGACGGAAGAATATTTAAGACAACAAACGGCGGCTCGGTCTTCGTCTCAAACATCTCAAATAAAATCCCGGATAGGTTTGAACTGGGGCAGAATTACCCAAACCCCTTCAATCAATCTACAGTCTTCAATCTTCAATGTTCAAAGAAGAGCGATGTGTGCCTTAAGGTGTATGATGCGGCGGGAAGGGAAGTGCAGACACTTGTGGACGAGACGCTTGCGCCTGGAACATATCAGGTGCGTTTCGACGGCTCCGGACTTTCAAGCGGCTTGTATTATTACTGCATGACTGCCGGCGGCAAATATACATCGGTCAAAAAAATGATAATGATAAAGTAATAACCCATGATAAAATAAAATATGAATACAGTAAAGTCGTTTCTTATCATCGCATTGCTCTCAATGAGCAGTTTTGTCTTTTCCCAGTCCGGCTGGCAGGTCGTTACTGATTCGATACCTAATTTTTATCTCGAGACTATTCAGATGACTTCACTGAACACAGGATATGCATGCGGATCATTTATCAACTCATCAGGGTCTTTTTTCAGGACTACCAACGGGGGAACAAACTGGCTTAGAACAGATTACCAGAATCTCAGTGTGGATGACATCTTTTTCCTGAATGATATGACCGGGTATGTAATAGGTTATACTAGTTCTCCATTTTATCCCGGGAAAATTCTGATGACTATGGACGGAGGTTTAACCTGGGGAAGAAGCGACAGTGTTGCGTATTTTAATTTATTCAAAATAAAATTCTATGATGCAAATACGGGCTTTATAGCCGGAAAGACCGGAAAGGCTTTCGTCACTACCAATGGAGGAACGAATTGGACCGACAGAAGTCTGATATTCACCTGGAACGCGCCGGTTGACATATGGTGCCTGACCGCTGATAAATGGTTCCTAGGGGACGGACAAAGGTTGAATGTTACAACTAACCAGGGATTTAACTGGACAAGTGATTACGGAATCGCAGCGAACACTTTTTATTTCATAAACGGTACAACCGGATTTTGCGGAGGTGTTGGTAGCATCTATAAAACGACTAATTCCGGGGTAAGCTGGATTGCCATTTTTACAAATGATTCGACAAATTCAATCGGATTGCAGTTTACCGATAACAATACGGGATACAGCGTTAACTGGAGTCCGAACAGGATATCCAAAACAACAAATGGTGGATATAACTGGACATTTCTCCCGGCAATCTCGAATATGAATTTTTTATGTTTGAGTTTTGTCAATAATCTCACCGGTTTTGCCGCAGGCTATTACGGCAGGATATACAAAACCACAAATGGCGGCTCGGTCTTCGTCTCAAACATCTCAAATAAAATCCCGGATAGGTTTGAACTGGGGCAGAATTACCCGAACCCCTTCAATCAATCTACAATTTTCAATCTTCAATGTTCAATGAAGAGCGATGTTACGGTAAAGGTTTATGACGCGGCCGGGAGAGAAGTGCAGACATTGGTGAATGAAATGCTTGAGCCCGGAACATATCAGGTGCGTTTCGACGGCTCGGGACTTTCCAGCGGATTGTTTTATTACCGAATGACAGTTGACGGTAGGCAGGCTGCGGTTAAGAAAATGATAATGATAAAATAATTAAATTTACTAATTGCTAATTATAAAATGTTGAATTGCCCCTGCCTGAAGGCAGAGGATATTGGAAATAATTGAAGCGGCTTCAGCCGAATTGATTTGTAAAATCCATATTCTGAATATGAAGACAGTAAAATCTGTTCTAATCTTCGCATTGCTCTCGATGAGCGGTCTAGCTTATTCCCAGTCCGGTTGGTATGCGACCACTGATTCGCATGCATTCTTAAGGTCTTGGTCATTCTCATTTCCTGATCAGAATACAGGTTATGCCGGATTCTTTTTCCCTGGCTATACTTCGGGTGTTATCTTCAAAACCACAAATACCGGCGAAAGCTGGCAGAGCACGCTTATAGACGGTTATTCAGTCGGTAAGCTCTGGTTCATAGATGCGAACACGGGTTTCTATACCGGCGATCTTGCTACCAGTTCAGTTATTTTTAAAACAACTAACGGGGGAATTAACTGGGTTAATAAATTAAATACTTTTATAATAAGAGACATAAAATTCTTCGATAACAACACGGGAGTGTTTATTGCGGAATACGGCCGTACATATCTGACAACGGACTGCGGTGAAAACTGGCAAATAACAACAGGGGGCGGCTGGAGTGTCGTCCATTCATTTTATGCGCTTACGCGAATTACCTGGCTCATAGCCAACGACGGGATCTATAAAACAACTAACAGCGGCAGCAGCTGGCGGTATATCGAACTTTACGGAACCGGCATGTCAGCTTATTCGCTTTTCTTCATAAACAGCTATACCGGTTTTAACGCGTGTACGAACGGAACCGTTTTTAAAACGCTGAACGGAGGCGAAAACTGGTCACTAATTTCAAATCTGGGTTTTCAGTTCTACAATAATGCAAATTTATTTTTTACTAACGCGACGACCGGTTACATCGGCTCGACGGAGAATTACACGTCGCTTAAAAAAACTACCAACGGCGGTTATAACTGGGTGCCTCAAACCACTTATCCTTTTACAAATATATACAGGATTTATTTCATAAATCAAAATACCGGATTTGCCGGAGATCTTTACGGTAAAATATATAAAACCACGAATGGGGGAATAGTACTATCGGAGAATAATCCGGTAAATGCAGTTCCTGATTACGAACTCGGGCAGAATTACCCCAATCCCTTCAATCAATTTTCGATAATAGATTTTAAATTGCAAATGAAGAGCAACGTTGCGATAAAGGTCTATGATGCGGCTGGTAGGGAAGTGCAGACACTGGTGGACGAGACGCTTGCGCCTGGAACGTACCGGGTGCGTTTCGATGGCTCCGGACTTTCCAGCGGCTTGTATTATTACTGCATGACTGTCGGCGGGAAAATGAAGGCGGTAAGAAAAATGGTGATGATGAAGTAACCGCTTTCCGGCAATTTTTTATAGGGTACAACAAAACAATCAGTACTGCACAATTCTTAATTATCAACTGTACTTTTGCATTTTTACTTTTGCATTTTACGTTATTTTTAAATCCTTGAATAAAAACAAGACTGACATATGGATCCGCGCTTCTGTGATGGGAAGCATCTGGGCATCGACGGAGATTATCGCCGGGAATTTCCTGCATAATCTGCGTATTCCTTTCACGGGCGAGCTGATGGCTTTCTTCGCAGTGTTTTTCCTGATTGCCGCCGTAACGAAATGGAAAGTGAGGGGGCTTATCTGGAGAGCGGGTATAATCTGCGCCCTGATGAAGTTCTTCAGTCCGGGTTCGGCGGTGTTCGGGCCGATGATAGGAATAATGTCGGAAGCTCTGATGCTGGAATTCGGCATCGCGCTGCTGGGACATAATCCCGCCGGATACGTCGCAGGCGGTATTCTCGCGGTTTCCGCCCCTTTAATTCAGAAGATAGTAAACCTGATTATTATTTACGGCTGGAATCTCGTCATAGTCTTCGACAAGTCCGCAGAAGTCGTTATAAAAATATTCGGCGCGAGCGGCCTTAAGCCTTCGCATCTGCTTTTAATATTGTTTTCATTCAACATAATCCTCGGCATAATCGCTTCCTTGTCGGGATACTTTTCAGGGAAGAAAAATACGGGCAGGGATTTCCGTCCGGAGTTCAAGCAGTCGGACGACACTTTATACCCCGATTTCTCCGGGGCAAGCCCGAAGATGATAGCGCTTTCAGTCCTGCTCAACACTGCGATTACAGTGTTCCTCCTGATTCTCATAAAAGGCAACACAGTCATCGCCGGCGCTCTGATCGCGGGCTTTGTGGCATATTCTCTGTTAAGGTACAGGAACACATCGAGGATTTTCAGGAATTACAAATTCTGGATCCAGATAGTTTTTTTTACCTCTTTATCGGGACTGGCTTTCGCGTACCTTACAGGTTTAGGGCTTGCAAAAGGGCTTGAAACCGGAATTGAGATGCTTGAAAGGGTCATTCTTTTAACTGTAGGTTTCGCGGTCATCAGCATAGAGCTCCGGAAACCCGAATCCGTAAATTACATAAGGACAAAATTAAACAGGAATCTTTCGCTTGCGTTGAATTCAGCGTTCAGCGCCGTTCCGGAAATAATAAGCTCGTCCAGAGGAATTTTTTCGCTTATGAGGCCGGCAGTGTTCATAGAGGAACTCACATCAATGATGGATTACTGGTACGAAAAATTCAGGGTTGAAATCAGGAACGGAAGGATTATCATTGTTACGGGAAAGCAGGGCTCGGGAAAGAGCACGCTTCTCCGGACGCTTTCCGAAAAGTTCATCGCCGAAGGTAAGAAAGTAAGCGGTGTATTATCGACTGCCGTGTTTGAGAACGGGGAAAGAACCGGATACGATGTGACAGCCCTGCCGTCGGGGAAGAGGATGCCGCTGTGCAGGGTGAATGAATCCTCAGGTACCAGGCTGGGCAGGTATTATTTCGACGACAGCGTTTTTGAAAGAATGAATGAAGAACTTTCGGATTCGATAAAAAGTTCGGATGTTATTTTCGTGGACGAGATAGGCCTGCTTGAAACCGGAAAAAAGGGCTGGTATCCGCTGATTGAAAAACTCAAATCCGGAACAGACATACCTCTGTCTGTTTTTTCTGTAAGGAAGGACATCACGGAAGAAATCAAATCCTATTTCGGAAGCGAGGGAATAACAGTCTGCGACCTTGACATAATAAGCGCGGTTGAGGCGGAAGCGAAAATCCTTAACGGATAATTTTGCATAAACATTTCGGAAAAGTTTTTCTATTTTACATCAATTAATCACCAATAAATGGAAACGGGCTCAATAGTAATCTTTTTGTTATTAGGACTGGCCGTGGGCTTCATCTCCGCGTTCCTAATCGCGAAGTTCAGGTACAAATCGGAATCAAAGTTCACCGCATCCGATTTTCAGAACATACAGAACGAGCTTTCAAAATCGCAGGCTGAACTCGCCGCTGCGTTACGGCAGACTGAACTTCTTGAAAAAAATCTTGAAGAAATAAAATCCCAGCTGCAGAAGGAAACTGAAAAATCATTCGGCCTTAATTCGGAGCTCGCCGCTTCAAGAACCGCGGGAGCGAACCTTGAACAAAGGCTGTCGGAACAGAAAGATGAGCTCGAAAAACTCGAAGCCCGGTTCAAGACGGAGTTTGAAAATCTCGCCAACAGGATCCTTGAAGACAAGAGCCGCCGTTTCGCGGAAGAGAATAAAACGAATCTCGACCAGATACTAAGGCCGTTAAGCGACAAGATAAAGACATTCGAGGACAAGGTCGAAAAGGCATACAACGAAGACCTCCGCGACAGGACGTCGCTCATACAGCAGATAAAGACGCTTCAGGAAATGAACAACAGGATTTCGGAAGAAGCGAACAACCTGACAAAAGCTCTTAAAGGCGAAAGCAAGACGCAGGGTAACTGGGGCGAGTTCATTCTCGAAAGCATACTCGAAAAATCCGGGCTCGTCAGGGACAGGGAATACTCCGTGCAGGAAAGCATAACAGCCGAAGACGGCCGCAGATACCAGCCGGACGTAATAATCAAGCTTCCGGACGAAAGACATATTATAATAGACTCGAAAGTTTCGCTGAAAGATTATGAAATGTTCAGTTCTGCGGAGACTGACGAAGACAGGGCGGCCGCATTGAGAAACCATGTGAATTCAATAAGGAATCACATTAAAGGATTAAGCGCCAAATCTTATCAGGACCTGTACGGGCTTAACAGTCTCGATTTCATAGTAATGTTCATGCCTATCGAACCGGCTTTGTCAGTAACAGCGCAGACTGACGTTAACATCTGGAACGAAGCGTTCGAGAAGAATATAGTTATTGTAAGCCCCTCGACACTGCTTGCAACTTTGAGGACGATCTCAAACATCTGGAAGCAGGAATACAGGACCCGAAACGTAATGGAGATAGCAAAAACAGGCGGCGCTATTTACGAAAAGTTCGAAGGTATTGTAAGAGACCTTCTGAACGTCGGGAAAAAGCTTGAAGACGCGCGAAGCAGTTATGACGAATCGATGAAGAAGCTGACTTACGGAAGGGGAAATATCATGACGCAGATTGAAAAGCTTAAGGAGCTCGGCGCCAAAACAAACAAATCGCTGCCGCAGGATTTACTGGGTCAGGCGAACGACGAAACAGAAGACAACGAGTAATCAGATCCTTCGTATTCTCATATTACCGTTCCTGCTCCTGCAGTGTGTATAAACCGCATAACGTATGGCGTCAAGCGCGTGGTCGTTGAACTTCACCGGCTCGTCGAAAATATTACCGTTCCTGTCAGTCCTGTATGAATAAGAAAGCACTTCCTTGTTGATGTTCGTATTGTCAGGTCTGCTGTAAATCTTCTTTGATTTAAGAAAATCTATTCCGTCTTTCACGCTTTTGTTTGCGGGGTGTACGTTGAAACCCGCCTCTTCGAGCTCTTTCATCCTGTCCGGTTCGGCGGGATCACAGTAGACGGGTTCGGATTTGCTTTTAACAAGCCTGTTCATTTTTTCTATCAGGTCCGAATTTGTCAGCCGCGACTCATAAATAATCTCTTCAAGATAAAAGCATCCGTCCTTTATTTTAACCTTAACGAGTGCTGAAGGATTATTGTAGCCGAAGTCGAGGCCGTATATTACTTCGTCATAATGCGTTGTGTGTGTCTGAAGTATTTCGAAGGGTTTGTAAATAATGTTCTTAAGCACTCCCCAGTTGCCGAGCGCGTAAATGTCGTAGTATTCGCTGTCCTCGTATTGCAGGTTATTAAGAACTTCCTTGTATGAATCGTCGAGATGCGGATTGTCCTTGAAGGTCGTTTTAAGCACAGTCGCGTCTTTCGGCCGGGAATTATGAAGCCAGTGGTTAGCGTCGACGGGGTTGAACGTCAGTATTATCTGTTTGTAGTTTTCGGTTTTATTTCTCAGGCGGAGGTCGATCTGCGTGAAGTCCTTGCGGTCAAGTTCAGTGGCTTCCTCAATCCAGATAGACGTAATGCCGTGAATGGATTTAAGCTTCTCCCTGTCGTCGACGCCGACGCTGATTATGACGTTATTATTATTCCTGTTTGTGATTGTCAGGTCAGTTTCCCTGAACCTGAAATCCTTTTCATAGCTGTAATCGTAGATCAGACTTTTGAGCAGGCTGAACTGCGAATTGCGTATGGTTCTCGCTACTTTTCTTATAAGCAGAAGCCTGTGATTAGTCTCATTCATCATTCTCAACAGGAATTTCTGCGCGGCGAAATGGCTTTTGCCCGAACCTGCGCCTCCGTAAAGTAAAAGATATCTGCTTTTATCATGAAGATAATTTCTGAAGCACTTGTTTATATTATCTTCTATCCTGATTTTGTCTTTGCCCATCGGTTAATGATATTCTGCGGCAAAATCACCGGACAAATATAATCAGAAATGCTTTTATCAGATTCAAGAAATGACCGTAAGGCTTATAAGTTAGTTAATAACAGTAAAATAAAATTGCTTATTCCGGATGGCATAATATTTCCTTAAAAAAATCACGAAAAAATAATATATGCTTTTTAAAAAAGAATTCAATTATATTTTATCAGTTAGCAGTCGTAAATAATAACAAAAAGGAGACTACACATGAAACATTTATTACTGTTGATATTCATGCTGATAGGAATATCAGTGAGTGCTGATCCGATCATTCATCCAGATCTTGCAACGAAGATGAATTCAGCCGCTCCGAATGAAAAGATTCCAATCATGATTGTTTTCAACTCTCATCTTTCCTTAAGCGATTTCAACGATATATCTTATGACACGCCTAAGAGCGAGAGAAGAAGAATTGTTATTGAAAGGCTAATTCGTTTTTCGGATAACTCACAGAGAAATGTCAGGCAGTTTGCTTTCGCGAAAAAATCCACGGGACAGGTTGATAACATAGAAATTATGTGGATAATCAACCGGATAGCGCTGAAGGCTGATGCCGGGACGATAAATCAGCTCGCAAGGGATTATAGTGAAATACTGATGCTTACGTATGATCCGACGTATCCTACGGAAGAGCTATACGATTTTCACGGTTCGCAGGTACCTTTCATGAACGCGGTTGTCCAGCCGGATGCGGCTGAAATAGGATGCACGCTGATGAACGCGACTCTGGTATGGGCGCTCGGAAACAAAGGCAAGGGCGTGCTGGTCGCGAATGCGGACGACGGTTTTCACTGGCGTCATCCGGATCTCGTTAAAGGGGTTTACCAGAATCTCGGCGAGGACGCTAACCACAACGGAATGACAGTTATCTGGGGCTCGGGCACGACATCGACTTTTGACGCCGGAGACATTAACGGTATCGACGATGACGGCAACGGTAAGATCGACGATCTTATCGGATGGGATTACGCCACGGGCAATTATAACATCACAGCTTCATCGCACGGTTCCGCAACACTGGGTCACGTCGTCGGAGACGGAACAATGGGAACGCAGACGGGCGTTGCACCTGAAGCGAAGTGCCTGCTTATGAGGAACACCGGAGGATTTTCCACGCAGATACTTGCGTTCCAGTACGCTCTTCAGATGGGAGCGGACATTACGACAAGTTCACTTAGTTATAAATGGTACATGAGTCCTAAGCCGGACTATTCGGCGGTAAGGCTTGCAACGGATGTTTCGCTTGCAGGGGGAATGGTACACACCAACTCTACAAGCAATGACGGCAATACTGTCGGCGTACCTCTCAATATTTCCACGGCAGGAAACTGTCCGCCGCCCTGGCTGCATCCGCAGCAGACGAAGATAGGAAACGTCAGCGGCGTTATAGGTGTCGGTAACGTTACGTGTTCAACGGATATAATCGCGTCTTCATCGCCGTGGGGACCTACAACCTGGGGTAACTGGGCGTTGTGGGGAACATATACATATCCTATCGACCCGAGTCATATGGACTATCCATACAGCAGGGTCGCGCCTGTCGAACCCGATTCGATGGGGCTTCTTAAACCCGACGTCTCCGCGCCTGGAGAAGGCTCCACTTCCACTTACGTCAGTTCTGGAACGGGATACGGTACATTCGGCGGTACGTCATCCGCCACTCCTCACACAGGCGGATGCGTAGCTCTCATGCTTTCTATCAATCCGCAGATGCTTCCGAGGGATGTGGACAAAGTGCTCGAACTTACCGCGGTTGAAAAAGGCGACCCCGGAAAAGACTACCGGTACGGTTCGGGAAGAATCGACGCGCTTGCCGCGACGACTTCGCCGAAGTTCTATGTGTTCGGCATCAACGGCATCAGCAACATGAGGATAAACAACACACTTGCGTCGAGCGATACTGCAAGGGAACTGATAGGATTGAAACTTTCAACAAACGTCAATCCGCAGGTCGGCTCTCTTAAAACGCTGAAACTCAGCATGACGACAACCGCGACTGGCTCGGATATTACTGCTTTCGACCTTTACTGGGACAAAGACAAGAACAATTTTGTCAGCAGCGGCGACGTTCTGCTCCGTTCGATACCTTTCGTAACGGGCACGCTTATTTTCGATTCGCTGAAGTTCAAGTATCTCGACACGCTGAGGACGATTATAATGTCCGCAAGAACGACGAGTTCAGCCGGTTCGAAAAGCATTAATTTCATTATACAGGATACGACGATGCTGACGGCCTATTACACAACAAGTCCGTTCGGCGCCAACTTCCCGTTCAACACGCTTACTTCGATAGGCAATAACGGAAATGAAAACGTCATGAGCTATTCTTTGTCGCAGAATTACCCGAATCCGTTCAATCCTTCGACGGTAATCGAATATTCTGTCGCAAAGGAATCATTCGTTACAATTCAGGTTTTTGACCTTCTTGGAAGGGAAGTCGCAGTTCTTATGAACATGAAGAAATCTCCGGGAAATTATAAAGTCGAATTTGATTCCCGCGATTACAAAAATCTTTCATCAGGTTTGTATTTTTACAGGATACAGGCGGGTGAGTTCACGGATACGAAGAGAATGATGCTTCTAAAGTAAACTTATTAATATACGAATTTTGAAGGCGTTTACCCAAAGTAAACGCCTTCTTTTTTAATGAATCAGGTGTAAATGATTATAATATTGCTTGAAAAATCGGATTTCGTTAACTTAAAGAATTGTTAAACTTATTATTTATTTATGTGCGGCATAGTCGGGTATATTGGAAGAAAAAATTCATTACCAATTATTATTGACGGTCTTAAAAGGCTCGAATACAGGGGCTACGATTCAGCAGGCGTATCGGTAGTCAGAGCCGACAAGTCAATAATCAGTTTCAAGAAAGCGGGCAAGGTGGACGAAATGGACAAGAGTATTGATAAAGATGTTTATACGGGCAGCATCGGGATAGGGCATACAAGATGGGCTACTCACGGTGTTCCGAACGACACAAATGCGCATCCGCATACGGACATGTACGACAACATAGTGATCGTACACAACGGAATCATTGAAAACTACAAGCAGATAAAGAACAAACTCACCGAAGAAGGTTATAAATTCAAGACTGACACCGATACGGAAGTACTGGCGAACCTCATGAACTATTATTTCAAGCAAACGGGCGAATTCGAAAAGGCGGTGCGTCTTGCGCTTATCGAAGTAGAGGGCACATACGGTATAGCATGCCTATGCGCCGACGAGCCTGACAAAATTATTATCGCAAGAAACGGAAGTCCGCTTTTAATAGGTATAGGAATCGACGAGACTATAGTATCTTCGGACGCTTCCGCCGTGATAAACCACACGAGGAACGTAGTTTATCTTGAAGAAGGCGATATGGCGATTATAAGAGAGAACGGCTTCAAGATGAAAACGATATATGACGAAAGGATATTCAGAGAGGCGAAGGAAATAGATTTTCTGATGGAATCGATTGAAAAGGGCGGATACGACCATTTCATGATGAAGGAAATTTGCGAGCAGCCTGACACGATACAGAACACTTACAGAGGCAGGATTAACTTTGAGACCGGCATCGCAAAGCTGGGCGGACTTGAAAGCGTCTTCGATAAGATGCTGAATGCGAAGAGATTCATCATTACCGCGTGCGGCACGGCATGGCATGCAGGTTTAGTGGGAGAATATCTGCTCGAGCAGTTCTGCAGAATACCGGTTGAAGTTGAGTATGCCTCGGAATTCAGGTACAGGCGTCCGATAATCAATAAGGATGACGTGGTCCTGCTCATAAGCCAGAGCGGCGAGACGGCAGACACGCTTGCGGCTCTTCGCGAGGCAAAGAAATACGGCGCTACCACTATCGGTATCGTGAACGTTATAGGAAGCACAATAGCGCGTGAAGTGGATGCCGGAACGTATGTACACGCGGGTCCTGAAATCGGCGTTGCATCCACAAAAGCGTTTACGAGCCAGGTAATGTCACTGTCTCTGATAACGCTGATGCTTGCAGCGGAGAAGAAAACAATATCAAGGGATTCGCTTATGGAAATCGCCGCTGAACTTAAGACACTTCCGGATAAAATCCAGGCGATGATAAACAGGAAAGAAGATTACAAAAAAGTCGCGGAAGCGTTCAAGGACTCTCATAATTTCCTGTACCTCGGCAGGGGAGTGAATTTCCCCGTCGCACTTGAAGGCGCGCTTAAACTAAAGGAAATTTCTTACATTCACGCGGAAGGTTATCCTGCGGCCGAGATGAAGCACGGGCCGATAGCGCTTATTGACGAGAACATGCCTGTTGTATTCGTTGCTCCGAAAGACAGGACGTACGACAAGATAATTTCAAACATCGAGGAAGTGCGCGCGAGAAACGGGAAGATAATTGTGCTTGCAACTGAAGACGACGATAACATAAATTCATACGCGGATTATGTTCTGCGTGTTCCGAAATCGCTCGCTTTGTTCGCGCCTATTCTGAACGTGATACCGCTTCAGTTCCTGTCTTATTACATCGCGGTCGCGCGCGGCTGCAATGTCGACCAGCCAAGAAATCTTGCAAAGAGCGTTACAGTTGAATAAAAAAAAGGGAGTTCATTGAACTCCCTTTTTAAAATCGATATTGTAAATTTATTTCACTACCATCATTTTCCTTGTATCCGAGAATTTATCGGTAATAAGCCTGTAGAAGTATACTCCGCTCGATAATCCCGAGGCGTCGAATGTTGCTTCATAAATACCGGCTCTGTAACGGCCGTTAGCGACAGTCGAAACTTCTCTGCCTGCGCTGTTGTATACTTTAATCATAATGTCGGATGATTCAGGCAGGTCAAACCTTATTGTAGTTGCTGGGTTGAAAGGATTCGGGTAATTCTGCCCGAGTCTGAATTCTTTCGGTATTTCCGTTCCGATTGCAGAAATACCTGATACGATCTGCGAAAGCGGCCTTTTCCAGACTCCGAGTCCGGTTACTCCCATGAACACATCTGTTCCGTTGAGAACCGTGATACCGTAGATTTCCGAAAGCAGCGGCAGACCGGTGTTTGCGGAATAGAAATTCGCTCCGCCGTTCACCGAAACATACAATCCGAAGTTATATGTGCCTGCGAATATCTTATTGCCGTTATCGTATGTATAAATCGAACGGATTTTTTTCCCGGCGAGAGAGTCGTTCGAGATCGATGACCAGCTGTCGCCGTTGTTGGTCGAAACGAACAGACCGTTGAATCCCGCATACAATTTGCTGCCTATCGCGTTAAGGCATCTTATGTCCAGGCCGGTCGGGAACCCGCTGTTAACCTGTGTCCACGAACCTCCTGATATCGAGACTCTGAACACGCCTCCGTCGGCAGTAGCCGCATAAAGGTACGTCGCGTCATAGGCAAGGTCCCATACGTTGAGATTTGTCAATCCCGTGTTTATTGCTGACCAGTTTGCACCTTCGTTAGTGGTAGCGTAAACGCCTCCTCCGAAGCTGCCGGCAAATATTGCTGACCCGGTTTTAACCACCGCCTGGAAATAATTTGTGGGGGTGAATCCGTTTCCGATTACTGACCAGTTTGCACCGTCGTTCACAGATTTATAAACTCCCGCAGCGGTAGCCGCATAAAGGTTAGTACCGTCATTTATTATGTCCAGGACTATATTAAGCGGACCGAAGCCCGAATTGGCAGTTGTCCAGTTTACCCCAGAATTTGTGGATTTATAAATCCCGTTGAGGTAAGTGCCGGTGAACATGTTTGTTCCTTTGATATTGATGGTCCTTGGAGAAGTATTATAAAGATTAGTCACAAGATTGACCCAGTTTGACTGGTTGAGCGAGTAATAAACTCCGTCGCCCGAAGTGCCTATCCACGTGTAACTCGGCAGTGTCGTTGCAATTGTAGAAACGTACATATTTGTCAGACTGCCGTTATACGTGACCCAGTTCACGCCGCCGTTCGAGGTTTTAAAAACGCCGCCGCCCTGTGTACCAGCGTAAAGATACGTAGCGTCGCTGACGAGGCAGTTGATTGACAGATTGCCGATGTTGCCGGACGCGTCCGTAAACGTAGCGCCGTTATTCGTCGACTGAAAAACTCCGTTTCTCGTGCCGACATAAATAATGCTGTTCTTTATGCTTATTCCGTAAACGGCTTTGCCGAGAGTGGGGAGACCGCTGGAGCTTGAAGTCCAGTTTGCTCCGTTGTTCGTGGTAACGGCGAGACCGTCGTTGGTACCCGCGTACATTGTCGTTGAATTGGAATAAAGACAGTTAATCGTCAGCGTGCTTCCGGAAAGACCGCTGCTTGCATAAGTCCAGTTAGTGCCGTTGTTGGTTGAGACGTATACACCGGCTCCGTTGGTACCCGCAAAGAGGTTTGTTCCGCTTGCTCCGAGAGATATGATAGTTCTGTTATTCAGTCCGGAGTTAACCGCTGTCCATGAATTTCCTTTGTTAGTGGAAAGAAAAACACCGCCCTGCGTGCCCGAGACTTCATAACCTCCGGCGAAGATATTTCCGCCGATGACTGCCAGCGCCCGGATGTCAAGCGTTGTCAATCCGTTGTTTGCAACATACCAGGAAGTTCCGTTGCTAAGGAAACCGAATACTCCGCCGTTAGTTGCGATAAATGCATCATTCGAAGCGTTGAAAACAAGCTGTTTAACACTACCCCCGATTGGTCCGTTTGACTGTACCCACTGCGACTGAATATTATTCAAATTAAGAAATGAAAATAAGATCAATAACGCAATCAATACAGCTTTATTCTGTCTTTTCATAGGTTTGTTATTAAATTAATAACTCTTTTATTTCTAACGTAAAGTTATACAAAAAAATTTAAGATTGATATATAGTTTTCAAATTATCTTTATCGTAATTCAAAATATCTATATCGTGTGTGAAGTTATAGACATTCGGCCCCCTATCCCCGAATCTTGCGAAAAGCCTCTTTACAAATATAGTAAAGAGGCTATATAAAATCAATTATTTCATTAAAATCATTCTGCGTGTTTCAGTGTATCTACCCGCCGAAAGTCTGCAAAAATAAACTCCACTCGCGTTTTTTGGAGCTTCCCAGAGTATTTCATAATGTCCGGGCTTGTAATCTCCTTTAGCTAATACAGCAATTTCCTTGCCACTTATATCAAAAACACTAAGAGAAATGGGAGTAAATTCTTTTATATCAAAAATAATACTAGTCGATGGATTGAACGGGTTCGGATAATTCTGATATAATTTGAAATCTGAAATGTTCCCGACTTCGTTTCCAGCCGAAGTAGTGATCGGACGAAGAAGCACGTCCCTGTACACGACCGAATCATAATATGCGGTTATGTTCGGCACCGTTTTAACGTAATAATTCGGAGCCTTGAAAATTAGTGAATATGTACCGGCGCCAATTAATCTGTGATAATCTCCGCATAAGGAATCGGAATAGACCCAGTTAGTATCGTTCACACCCGAGACATAAATTTTTGCTTTAACGGGCAGACCTGTAATTGAATCCTTAACTGTTCCGCGGATGCCGTAAAGAGTTTCCTTAATATAATTAAGGAACGATTTATGGTTGTATCCCCACCATGCCGGGAGGTTAGCCGCCGGAAGAAGTTTTGTCGATGAAATTTCGAGCGTTACTTCTCTGCCTCCGCAGAAGTAGGTCATGTAATCCTGTCTTCCGCCGTAAACCAGGTACCATGCATAACCGTTTACAAGTCCCGGAATATTCGGGTATCCGAGATTGTCTATCATATAATTTGGATTAACGGCGTGTACGGTATCGAGCCAGTGCCTGCCGATGTGTATGAAATACGCGTCGTCCGGATGAAGCGAAGCCTTGCAGTCCCACGGATAATTGAACACCTGGGCTCCGCCGTGGAAGTTCATTGATAAGGTAAAATTATAACGGTTGAAAATCGACATAAAATTTATTGTCTCGGCCTGCCACGTCCCGGTCGGATTTGGTCCGGCAACCGGGTCGGGGAAGTTTCTGTTTATGTCGACGCCGTTAGCGTTGTATCTCCACGCGCCTGTAACGGTGTTGTCGCCGCCGTGATAAGTTCCGTCAGGATTGGCGAGCGGGTTTATCCATATTTCGCAGTTCTTTACGAGGTTAGTAATGCGTGAATTGTTTCCGTAGCCGCTAAGCAGCGTGTCTATTAACCTTAGCATCAGCACATAACCCGCTGTTTCATCTCCGTGAGTGGAAGATGCGTACATGAACCTGGGCTTTGGTTTCCTGAAATTAACGCTGTCGCTAATTACCGCGAAGAGCATCTGCCTTCCCTGTACTGTCGGCCCAAAGTTCACTATTTTACAGAGATTGGGATACGTCGATGCGAAATTGTTCATCATCGTAATGTATGCGGAATATGTGGGATAAACATCCCATGCCATTATTTCCTTAATGTTGTCGGACATCTTCACGTTGTCGACGTCGCCCGGATGTCTCAGCAGGGCGAAGTCGACGCCCTGTTTCGAAAAATAATTCATCTCTTCGCCTGAAGCGTAAGCATACACTTCGAAATAAAACACCTTGTCT
>CAIKZJ010000349.1 GCA_903831845.1 uncultured Ignavibacteriota bacterium | reverse complement strand
TATGGATTCACTCGACAAACCTGACTTCGCCGTACCGCAGACGGAAACGAAGCCCCTCGTAAGAACCTACAAGGGCGACGGCAAGAACGTCATTCTCGGCATCACAGGCGCAAGCGGCGCGCTGTACGGACTCAGAATCCTCCGCGCTCTCATAGTGAGCAACTTCAACGTAAGCCTGGTAATCACCGAATACGGCCACTACAACATCACTAAAGAATGCGGCATCGAACTCAATCAGGGCAACATTCAGAGTTTCTTTCCCGAACTGATTATAAACAAATGCTCGGTTACGCTTCACAGCAACCTCGACCTTAAATCCGAAATCTTTTCTACGGCATACGACGCTTTCGGCGTGATTGTCGCGCCCTGCTCGATGGATTACGTTTCGCAGATTGCGCATTCGGAATCGCAGAACCTCATTGTGAAATGCGCCGACCATGCTTTATCTTATTCAAAGCCGATGATTGTCGTGCCGAGAGAAACACCTCTCAACAGGATTCATCTCGACAACATGATTCGCATTATAGATGCGGGCGGAAAAGTCGTGCCTGCAATGCCCGGCTTCGACAGCGGCCCCAGGGATTTCAACGACCTCGCTGACTCAATAGCAGGCAAGGTTATGAATCTTCTGATGGCAGGAAGAGCGTAAAGAATAAATTTTGTACAATAAAAAAAGCGGGATTTTACGTCCCGCTTTTTGTTTATGTCAAACTCTGAAGATTAGTCTTCCACCATCGTTACCTTTATCATCTTCACGTCTTCAACAGGTCTGTCCATCGAACCTGTTTTGACCTTTCCGATTTTCTCGACAACGCTCATGCCTTCGACTATTTCTCCGAATATCGCGTGCTTGCCGTCAAGATGCGGTGTGGGCGCAAGAGTGATGAAGAACTGCGACGTTCCCGTGTTCGGGCCCGCGTTCGCCATCGAAAGTATTCCCTTTTTGCTGTGCTTCAGTCCCGGTCCGAATTCGTCCTTGATGACCGTTCCCGAACCGCCTCTGCCCGTGCCTGTCGGGTCGCCGCCCTGAATCATGAATCCGTCGATTACCCTGTGGAATATTATTCCGTTGTAGAAACCCTTTTCAACGAGGCTTCTGAAGTTGTCTGTCGTGATGGGCGCTTCCTTGCTGAAAAGTTTCGCCTTGAACGTGCCCAGTGATGTTTCGAATTTTACGTAATCCAATTTTTTATCGTCCTTTTTAGTTTCTGAATCTTTTGCGTCAGTCTTCAGACTGTCTTTCTTGTCCTGAGTCTGCGGAGTCGTTGTAGTCGTCTTCACAGAATCGGTTTTCTTTACTTCGTTCTTTACGTCGCTCTTGCCGCATCCCATCGCGAGTACGGATACGAAAAGAAGCGCCACGAACATTGCAAGAATTTTTTTCATTAATTTTTGCTCCTTAAATTTTATATGTTAAAATTGTTTTAAGAATCTTACGTCGTTTTCGTAGAACATCCTGATGTCCGGCACGCCGTGCCTTATCATCAGTGTTCTCTCTATGCCCATACCGAACGCGTATCCAGTGTAAACCTCGGGGTCGTAGCCGACGTTAACGAACACGTTGGGGTCAACCATACCGCATCCGAGTATTTCAAGCCAGCCCGTGTACTTGCATATCCTGCATCCCTTGCCCTTGCAAAGATAGCATTCGACGTCCATCTCGCCAGACGGCTCCGTGAACGGGAAGAAACTCGGACGGAGACGAGTCTTCAAGTCCTTGCCGAAAAATTCCTTCGCGAAATAATCGAGCGTTCCCTTCAGTTCCCTGAACGTTACGCCTTTGTCCACGTACAGTCCTTCAACCTGATGGAACATCGCCAGCGAACGCGCGCTTATCGCTTCGTTCCTGTAGCATTTGCCCGGACTTATTATTCTCACGGGCGGCGGCTGGTTCTGCATCACGTGTATCTGCGCGGGTGATGTCTGCGTTCTTAAAAGATAATTCTTGTCCTTGCCTTCGCTTTCAAGATAAAACGTGTCCTGCATGTCACGCGAAGGATGATAGTCGGGTGTGTTGAGCGCGTCGAAGTTGTAATACTCGTCCTCAATCTCGAAACCGCCCGCGACCTTGAATCCGATGCGTTCGAATATTCTCGTGATGTCTTCAAGCGCCTGCGTGATTAAATGCTTCGTGCCGAGGTTGTATGTCCTGCCGGGAAGCGTGTAGTCGTCGACAGACGGTCCCTGCGAACTTTCCTTGTCGAGTTTTTCCTTAATGGCGTCGAACTTTCCCTGCGCGAGATTCTTCAGTTCGTTCAATGCCTTGCCGACGGCGCCTTTCTGCGTCTTGTCGACGTTCTTGAAATCCTCGAACAGGTCGTTTATAAGACCTTTCCTGCTGAGGAATTTCAGCCTGAACTGTTCCAGCGAATCCGCCGCATTAATCACAAACGCGTTGATTTCCGATTTTATACTTTCAATTTTTTCGAGCATAATACTGATTAT
>CAIKZJ010000348.1 GCA_903831845.1 uncultured Ignavibacteriota bacterium | reverse complement strand
TATAAGAATTTATTAATCCCCTGCCTTAAGGCAGGGGCAATTTAAGAAAACCTGTGTGTCTGTACTTTTTTAGAAATTAAAATATATTTTTGTGGTAAGTCCTATGAAAGTAATGTTTGTTGAAGTATTCATCGCAAGAGGCGAAGTGATATTCCTTTTCGGGAAAAAGTTCGTGACCTTGAATTCAGCCTCGGCAGTAGTATACGGCGACAGTGGATACTGGAATCCTATGGACGCCTTCACGCCGTTCAGCCATTTCTTCGAAGATGATGAACCAACGAGATAACTGTAATCCGGATAATTGTAACTGTAACTGTATTCCTCCCTTATCCTGTCCATCGATTCCGAAATATACTGCATACCGTAGCCCCCGCTGATAAAGAACGAGGCCCTGCTTTTGCCGAACGGATAAACCTTAAGATTCAGAAAAAGAGGAACGGCGAACATCTGCGCGTTATCCCATTTATCAATATAACTTATACCGCCAATCTCACCCGTTTCATAAACCCGCGAAGGCCTCCCGCCGTAATGCCAGATGAAAGACGATTCAAGATTGACCGCTGTATAATCGGTTATATTATAATCGAATCCGAGATCGAAAATCAGAGGGCTGTAGAAATCGTGCCTGTCGTATTCAGGATGGTAATAATAGTTGTTGTAATAATAATCGTCGTTGTACCTCGAATAAGGAAATGAAAAGGAATAAGTGCTTCCGAAGTCGGCGCCGGCGTAAGAACCGAATGTCGTTCCGATTGATATGCCGAACGATTGTTTTACCTGCGCTTCAGCAGAAGAAAGGAATAGCAGCAATATCGGAATAATGTAAACCGTTTTTTTCATAATATTCTCCATATACTTTTTTACTACATACAAGGCATTAGGTTCCATTAAGTTATTATGTTACTGTTTTATTAATTATTTATCAATACAATTTTAACGGCATTCCTGCATATAATGATTATATTTTGCATTCATTTTTTTAAATATAATGCTTAAATTATAATACAAACAAAACTAAAATAAGGAGTAATATACTTTGGCAGTAAAGATAACAGACGAATGCATAGCATGCGGAGCATGTGAAGCAGAATGCCCTAACGAAGCGATATACGAAGCCGGAAAAGAATGGATAGTCGGCGGAGAATCACATCCTGCAGTATCGGAAGAACACACATACATAGTTCCCGAAAAGTGCACGGAATGCGTAGGTTTCCATGATGAGCCGCAGTGCATCCCCGCGTGTCCGACAGAAGCAATCATCCCTGACCCGGATCATCAGGAAAGCAAGGAACAGTTAATGGCAAAGAAAGAGCATCTGGACCAGGTAGGCAGATAATCAACGAGCTTTTATTTTTTCAAAAGACCCCTTTATTTCAAAGGGGTTTTTTATTTCAGTTAAAAGTGTAAAATTGAAAATGCAAAATTACATTTTGAATTTTGAATTAAAAAAAAGCCCCTAGATAAGGGGCTTTTAAAATTTCCGTGTAAGCATCAGTTTTCTTTCAGAATGAAATCATCGTATTCCATTTCGAAGCGGAGTTTGTGTTTCGATTCTTCCTGCGCCAGCGAGAGGAACAGGTTTTTAAGGTCCGGAACATCCGTTTTTGTCGAGAGGCGCGTGTAAAGGTTGAACGCGGCTTTTTCGCGGTTCATTGCGACGATAAGCGCTTCCTGATAGCTCATTTCGGGCTTAATGATGACAGAGTCAACATAATCGCTGATCTTGAGGTCGGCTATCTTTTCATAAGGCACGTCGAAAGTTCTTTCTTCTTTTATCTTCGTAAGCCTTGCTTTGTGTTTAACCTCCTCCTGAGCGAATTCCAGAAATACCGTTTTCATTTCTTCGTTCTTAACCTTGCCTGCGAGGTCGTTGTAGAAATCGACCGCCTTCTGTTCGGAGTTAATCGCGAAATCCAGAATTTCGTCTACGTTTTTGAATGTTTCCATGTTGTTTTATTAGATTAATGATTTTGCTTCTTCAATGTTCTTTGCAAAACTTTCCTCGAATCTCTTAACGATATAATCGCAGCCGTACTCGAACATTCTCGTATTCCTGTCATCCGAAGTATACTGCAGTCTTTTGGAAGCGCCGTTCTGCGCCATCGCGTTGTCTTTGAGGAGAGCGGCGATTTCAATCGTTATGTTATGAGTGAGATCAAGTTTGTTCTTGATTCCGAATTTCGACATCAAAGCTATAAGCTGCGCGAATGTCTTCGTTTCAAGTTTAGTATCTTTTTCCCTGTCGAAATTAAGTATGTATTTCTGCGTATTGGAATAGCTTCCTCCGCTTTCGAACGGATACGATGCCGGCATGACGAGGTCGGCTGTCTGCGCCGTATCAGTCAGGAAGTAATCCTGCACCACCCTGAATTCAGCTTTGTCGAGAAGGTCGGTGACATTATGCCTGTCTTTTGCGCATCCAACGGGGTCTTCGCCGAAAATAAACACATTCTTTATCTTTCCGCCTTTAAGCAGTTCATAAAGGTCGCCGTAATTCTGCGGCAGTTCCTTCACGCCCCAGAGTTTCTTCACGTGTTCATTGAACGCCGCGTCGTCGACGTGCTTTCCGCCCGCATTGTATTCCGGAAGTATTCCCATATCGAAAAGACCCTGCGAATTGTTTTTCTCTTTCAGCGAGATAAGTCCGCTGGCCGTCTTTCCGTACTTGCCTGTTATGAGCACGAGATTCAGAAGTTCCTTTGCCGTTTCCGCATTGATATGCTTTTCAGCGAATACAAGCACCGCTTTTGAATCGTTGTTGAATTCCGTCGCGAAATCTATTAATCTCTTTTCGAAGAACACTCCCGATTTGTTGAGCAGTTCGCTGAAGTCTTCGTTAAGCAGTGACTTTTTGTATTCGTCGAATCCCTGCACATGATCGTTTACGAATATGCTGTTCTCGAGACCGTTGGCAAGAATAAAATGATTTACCGCCTTTATGAAGTGGTAATAAGATTTCACGTTCAGAATCTTGTCGGCCTTGAACGCGTTTCTGTCGTTTTCATTATCGGTTACAATCTCGACTCTCTTTCCGTACTGAGTCTTTGCGTTGTTTATCATATAGCCGACAACAGCGTTTTCGTAGTTCGTTTCGGAACCGAGAACGTAAATAGTGTTCGCGTCTTTAATCTGCGTAAAAGGAACGTTGCCTTCCGTAACAGTCCTGAACGCGTCTCCCCTGTTGAGGTAATGGAAACTTCCGACGTTATTCGTTTTAACAGCGGCGCGTGCGAATTTCTGGATGAGATAGAGCTCTTCATTCGTCATTCTCGCTCCGGCGAAGAAAGCGTTCTCATCCGGGCTTACATCTTTTATTTTCTTAACAATAATATCGTAGGCTTTTTCGAAAGTTATTTCTTCGAACTTTCCGTTCACTTTCAAAAGAGGCTTGAGCAGGCGTTTGCCGTCATTCAGATAACCGTAACCGAACTTAGGCATTCTGCAGATGCTTGCAAGTCTGTTTACAGTGCCTTCGGCTCCGGTGACTTTCATTACGAAACCGTTGTGATGGTGAATCTTTATCGCGCAGCCTGTTGAGCAGAAATTGCATATTGTTTCAAACGTTTCGAGTTCGAGAGGTCCTGGTTTGAACTTGAAGTTCTCCGCCATGGCCGCCGTCGGGCAGGTGGAAATGCACATTCCGCATGATTCGCAGTCTGTTTCGAGAAGACTGTTTCCCATGCTCGGAGCCACGTATGTTTCGAATCCCCTGTTCACGAGTCCCAGAGCGTTAGCTCCCACTACGTCTTTGCAGATTCTGACGCACCTTGAGCAGAGTATGCACTTGTTGTTGTCAATTTCAATGTAAGGATGCCTGAAATCCACATCGTATTTCTTGTATTCGCCTTCGAATTTTTTCTGCTGGGCTTCATATTCAGTTGAATATCTCTTGAGATCGCAGGTATAATATTCCGTGCATCCGCATTCGAGACATCTCTTAGTCTCTTCGTGCGCCGCGGAGGCGGAATAGCCGAGTTCAACTTCTTCGAAATTTTTTCTCTTCACCGGATCGAGCGTCGGCATTTCCTCGCGTATCTGTTCACCGTATTTGCCCTGGTAATCTGCGGAATTCTGTTTTTCGAAATTATCGCGTTTGCTTATGAATTCATATTTTTCGCCGGTCAGCGGAAGTCCGTTCAGGAACTGATTGCAGCTAACGGCTGCTTTTCTTCCCTGCGCTATCGCTTCGATAAGCGTAGCGGGTCCTGTCACGCCGTCTCCGCATGCGAAAACGTTCTTGATAGAGGTCTGAAGCGTTTTTTTGTCCGCATCGATGTCACCCCATTTATTAACGATGAGTTTTTCGTCGGAATATTTATTTATATCCTCGAGGAAGTTGACGTTTGTCTTCTGGCCGATGGCGGCGAGAATATAATCGAGTTCAACTTCAAATTCCGAACCGTCGACTTTTACGGGTCTTCTTCTGCCTGAAGCGTC
>CAIKZJ010000347.1 GCA_903831845.1 uncultured Ignavibacteriota bacterium | reverse complement strand
TTCGGTTATGACAGGGTAAAGCACAGCGCGCTTTTCGATATGTCGGACAGGATATGCACGGCTCTTCAGCTTGCGAATTTCTGGCAGGACGTATCGCGCGACCTGAAAATGAACAGGGTTTATGTGCCGGAAGAGATTATGAAGAAATACCGTTACGACAGGGATATGCTTCACGAAAGGGTTGAGAACGACAATTTCAAAAGGATGATGAAGGAACTTGTGGATGAGACTGAAAAAATATTCTCGGAAGGTAAAAAGCTTCCTTCTCACCTCAAAGGGCGTCTTAAACTTGAGCTGAGGGCTATTATCAGCGGCGGACGTTCAGTGCTTAAGTATATAAGAAAAATAAATTATAAGGTCCTGTCAAAAAGAGTTAAGCTCGGTAAATTCAAAAAACTTCAGATAGCATTCAAATCAATTTTCTATGTCTGAGAATTTCGCTAATACCGGAACGCTGGACATAATGAAAAAAAGCAAAACGAACTTTTTTTACTCCTCTGTTTTCCTTGAAGAAGAAAGGCGGGACGCGTTAAGGACCGTATACGCGTTTTGCAGGCTCACGGACGATATTGCTGACGACGAGAGCTCCGATATAGTTACAAAGAAAAAGAATCTTGCGGAATGGAAAGCCGGGCTTGAAACTGCTCTGAATACAGACGTGAAAGACGGTTTCTTTGCGGAGCTGAAAAAGCAGATAGACCGTTTTAAAATTCCGCATCAGCCTTTTCTTGACCTCATAAGAGGCATGGAAATGGACCTGGACAGGAGGAAATACAGGACTTTCGGCGAACTCTACGATTACTGCTACTGCGTAGCGTCCTGCGTCGGGCTGATGAGCATAGAAATTTTCGGCTATTCGGATGAACGGATTAAAGAATACGCGGTTAAACTGGGCGTGGCGCTGCAGCTTACGAATATTATCAGGGATATGAAGAAAGATTATGAAGACGGGAGAATTTATCTGCCTCTTGAAGAAATGGAGAGATTCGGTTATACTGAAGAGGACTTGAAGAATTGTGTAATAAACGATAACTTCAAACGGCTTATGGAATTCCAGTACGCGCGGGCGCTTGATTATTACAGAGAAGCAGATAAATGCCTTTCAGGCGAAGAGAAAAAGAACATGGTGCCTGCCATGATAATGCGGAATGTTTATTTTAAGATTTTAGCGAAAGTCAGAAAAAGGAACTACAATATATTCGGAAAGAAAATCAGCATTTCAAAGTTTAATAAAATTCTTATCGCATCAGGTCTTTATTTGCGGTATAAGTTTTTAAGATAAAAATATGAGAGGGGAAAGAGTAACAATAACAGGCGGCGGTATTGCCGGAATGTCGGCAGCCGCATTTTTAAAAAAGGAAGGATTTGAAGTAACGCTTCTCGAATCGACCCATAAGCTCGGAGGACGCGTGTTCAGTTACTTCGACGACGAGACAGGGCTGAACTTCGATAACGGCCAGCATATACTCGCAGGCTGGTACGAGAACACATTCGATTTTCTCCGCACGATTGGCAAAGAGCCGAAATTCAGGGCGAATCCGTACCTGGAGGTTTATTTCAGAGAACCCGGAGGCGGTCATTATGAGTTCAAAGCCAAAGGCGATAACCCGTTTATCGCAGTTGCAAAAGGTTTTCTTGACTACAGTCCGCTTACACTGATGGACAAATACCATCTGCTGTCGCTTCGTGAGCTTATAGAGCTCGATATCGCGGAAAGACTCCTTAAAGGCAGGAACCTGACTTGGCTGCTCTCGCATCTGAAGCAGACTGAAAACCTGAAAAAGTATTTTTGGGAGCCGTTTGTTTTCGCCGTGTTCAATACTTCTCCGGAATACGTTGACGCTTCTGTATTCCTTAACGTGCTTGTAAAGGCGTTCGATAAATACGGCAGCATGTCGCTCATTATTCCTGATGAAAGCCTGGACGAGCTTTTCACGGACCCGTTCAGGAAGTACGCCGAAAAAAATATTGACGTGAGAACTAACGCGAAAGCCGCTGCATACAAGCTCAATGACGGAAAGATAGAATCTGTTGTTCTTGAAAGCGGAGAGGAGATCAAATCGGATTACTTCGTGAGCGCCGTGCCTTTTCACTCTTTCCGGTTCCTGTTCAGCGATCAGGATTTCGGAAAATACTTTCAATGCTCCGACGGTCTGAAGCCCGCGTCTATAGTATCAATTTATATTGTGCCCGAGAATATGCCGGAAGGTTTCCACGACAGATTTTATCACGGCATGATAGGCCTTCTCGGCACAAAAGCGCACTGGATATTCTTCAAGAAAGACCATATATGCGCTGTTATCAGCGCGCCGGAATACACTGTCGATGGATACGAAAAATTAGGGAACGATGCGCTTTGTGAAACGGTTGTATCCGAAATAAGGAAGTGCTTCCCCGAATTCAAAGACACAGTTTTCAAACGGGTAAAGTACTTCAGGGAGAAGAGAGCGACGTTTCTTCCTTCCGTCGAAAGCTCCGGATGCAGGCCTGAAAGCAGTACAGGCATATCGAATTTTTTCATAGCCGGGGACTGGACGAACACGGGACTGCCTGCTACAATAGAAGGCGCAGCGGCAAGCGCTAAAAAATGTACAGAACTTATTATTAAAAAGAATTGAATCAAAACCGGAAAATATCGTCACTCGGCCTTTGCATAGGCGCCTCCACGGTGTCGTATGTGCTTGCCGTGAAGGATGGCGATGAGGTTTCGGTTTCAAAAACAGGATATTTACAGCACGAAGGAGACCCCAAGAAATTTCTGGAAAAGTTCTTTGCCGGGACAGATGTTGAGTTCGATTCGGTTGTTGCAACAGGCAGGAAATTCAGGAATCTTCTGAAAGTCAGAAGCATTTCGGAACCTGAAGCCATCGAAAATTCAATCAGATTCCTCGGCCTTAACGGAAATAAGTTCGCAGTGGCAAGCATGGGAGCCGAGAGCTTCATGGTTTATTGCATAAACCAGGCAGGCAACATCGAGAACGTACTGACAGGCAATAAATGCGCGTCGGGTACAGGAGAATTTTTCCTACAACAGATAGGCAGAATGGACCTGAACGTTAAGGAAGCCGTCGAAATATCTGATACGGAGAATCCCTATGCCGTATCGGGCCGCTGCAGCGTTTTCTGCAAGAGCGACTGCACGCATGCCCT
>CAIKZJ010000346.1 GCA_903831845.1 uncultured Ignavibacteriota bacterium | reverse complement strand
TTTTTTCATCAGAATACTCTTCCCAGCGCCGCGTCAAGGGTGTTTCTCATCAGCATTGCAATTGTCATCAATCCGACTCCTCCCGGCACAGGCGTTATCTTCGAAACCTTATCAAAACACCCGTCGTAATCCACGTCGCCGACAAGTCTCGTGCCTTTCGGCGCGTTCGCATCGTCTATCCTGTTTATGCCGACGTCGATTATAACAGCCCCTTCTTTCACCATATCTTCTTTTACAAAAAACGGCTTCCCGATCGCAGCTACGAGAATGTCCGCGCCGAGCGTGTATTCCTTTATGTCTCTTGTCGCGCTGTGGCAAACCGTAACAGTCGAATTAATGTCTTTTCTTAAAAACAGCGCTGCCATCGGCTTTCCGACAATGTTGCTCCTGCCGATTATTACAGTGTTCATTCCCGATGTCTTTATCCCGTGACGCTTTATCATTTCGATTATTCCGTAAGGCGTGCAGGAGATGAACCCTTTTCTGCCTATTAAAAGATTTCCGACGTTGTGCGGATGAAAACCGTCAACGTCCTTTCTGAAATCGATAGCCTCAATGATTTTATCTTCGCTGATGTGCTTGGGCAGAGGGAGCTGGACAAGAATACCGTGTATGCTTTTGTCCTCGTTGAAATTCCTGATAAGGTCCAGTATCTGACCTTCTTCAGTTTTTTCGGGAAGTACTTTTGTTACAGAATGGAAACCTGTCTCCTCGCAGGCCTTGCCTTTGTTCCTCACGTATACCTGCGACGCCGGATTCTCTCCTACGAGTATGAATGCCAGGCCCGGCTTGATGCCTTTTTCTTTGTATAACCTTGCTGTCTCTTCCTTGACTTCGTTCTTTATCTGAGACGACAGAATCCTGCCGTCAATTATCTTTTCAGAACTCATATTTGCCCGCGTTATTATTTTATCGGACCCGCGTCGTCTCTCACGAAAGCGTCCGAGAACCCCTGTTTCTTCACCGTTGCCAGCATGTCTTCGGCTTCTTCTACTGTTTTGTATTCTCCTATTATTATCCTGTATATCCCGTCGCTCGTCTGCTTGATGTCCAGCTTAAGCCTTAACTGCCTCTTTGCGTCGCTGTAAAACGCGTCCGCGTTCGACTTGTTCGCGTATGCGCCTATCTGCACGTAATAAGGACCTCTCACTATCTTCGGGTTCTTGTTGTACAGCGTATCTGTCTTCTTTACGATTGTTTTTCCGTAAATATCCTCTTCCGCGCATTCATTATCGGCGCAGCATGATGTAAGCACTATCGACATCGCGAAAGCAAATAAAATTAAAAGTGTATTGAGTGTATTTTTCATGAAGTCCCCCGTTTAATCTAATGATTTAACAAAAGCATTTGTGAAGCCCTTCGACTTTACTACATTCAGGTAATCCTGAGCTGAAGCGGCATCGTTGAACTTTCCGACCGTTACGTGGTAAACGTCGCCTGACTTTCTAAGATCGGGCACAACGTTGAGCTTCTCCTTTACCTTGTCCCTGAAAGCATCGGCGTATTTCATTTCCTTGAATGCCGCTAACTGCACCACGAATGTCAGATTCAGCTTCTGCTGGTTCCTCGTTTCCTTTATTAGGGTGTCAATATTGAGAACTACAGTATCCCTGAGCACATAAATGTCTTCATCATCCCCGGATGATGAACAGGAACTAAGCATTGTTACTGTCAGGAATGAGACCAGTATGATTGGATAGATAAATGCTCTTCTCATAATTAGTAATTATAAATTTTGTTTTTTTGTTAACGCACCCGTTACACCACTTCGCTAAATTAACTATTTTTTAGCAAATAACAAATAGAATTTAAAGTAAAAAATTAAGTGTCCCCTATTATTTAATTGTATGTAATATGATAATTTTTTATTGTAAATTGTAAAAAAATTGAGAAAATGAATCCTTTTAAAACTAACATTGCTAAAGCTGTCGAATTCTTCGATAACAAAGACATCGATAAAAAATTGAATGAACTTTCCGCAAAAGATGGTTTTACTCTTAATAAAGAGAATGTGAATAAGCTTATATCGTTCCTCGATTTGACGACTCTCGAAGGAAACGACAATTTTGAAAAGGTAAAAAAGCTCTGCGATAAAGCCAAAAAACCTTCTGATAAAAAAGACGTTCCGCATACAGCCGCCGTCTGTGTCTACCCCAGATTCGTAAACTGGGTGCATGTCCAGACCAAAGGCACGGGTGTAAAAGCGGCCACGGTCGCAACATTCTTCCCGTCAGGACAGGCCCCTCTCGAACTCAAACTCGCGGAAGTTAAATACTGCATCGAACACGATGCCGATGAGATTGATATGGTTATTTCACGCGGGGAATTCCTTTCGGGAAATTACCCCTTCGTTTTCGACGAAATTAAAGAAGTAAGCAAGCTCTGCAATCACGAATCGCTTAACAAAAAGGTGCATCTGAAAGTCATACTCGAAACGGGCGAATTGAAAACCCCCGGAAACATATACGCCGCAAGCCTTCTCGCTATTGAAGGCGGCGCGGATTTCATCAAGACTTCAACAGGAAAGATGAGCCCCGCCGCGACTCTGCAGGCGGCTTACGTTATGCTCTATGCTATTAAGGAGCATTTCGATAAGACAGGCGTACGCATCGGATTCAAACCAGCGGGCGGTATCAGAAAAACCGAAGAAGCGCTTCAGTATGCATCGCTCGTTAAAAATATTTGCAGTGAAGAATGGCTCACGCCTGAACTATTCAGAATAGGAGCGTCATCGCTGCTGGACGACTTGCTTACTCACAATTAATAATTAGTAATTAATAATTAGTAATTAAAAGAAGTAGTTAGTAGTTGGAGTCTTTTAGCCCCGTAGGGGCGAAATCGAATAGAATACGAATCATAATAAAAGAAAAGCCCCGTGGGGGCGACACCGAATAGAATACGAATCATAAAAAAACAAAAGCCCCGTAGGGGCGATACATATAAAAAACAATTACTAATTATTAATTACTAATTACTAATTGAAAAAATTACATTCCCTGTAGAATTTCTTCCAGCTCGTCTTCCGTCACGAGTATCTCTCTTCCTTTCGCGCCCTGATTCGGTCCGACGATTCCGGCGGCTTCCATCTGGTCTACAATCCTCGCCGCGCGCGCATATCCGAGTTTCAGCCTTCTCTGCAATGTAGATGTCGAACAGTTCTGCAGCTTTAATATCAGCCTCGCAGCTTCCGGGAACATCTCGTCCCAGTCGTCGCCGCTGAATCCGCCCTTGCCCTTCTTGTTCAGTATCGATGGCAATAAATAGGGTTTCGAATAACCTTTCTGCGAAGATATATAATCAACTAACTTTTCGCATTCTTCCGTTGAAATGTACGCGTTCTGAATTCTTATCGGCTTCGGCGATGCTGAAGAAAGATAAAGCATGTCGCCGTTCCTTAACAACTGGTCGGCGCCCGACATATCGAGAATTGTTCTTGAGTCTATCTTCGACGCCACCTGATATGCGACTCTCACGGGGAAGTTCGCCTTTATAACGCCCGTGATAACGTCAACCGACGGTCTCTGGGTTGCAACTACAAGATGAATTCCAACCGCTCTAGCCATCTGCGCGATTCTCGCTATCGGATCTTCTATGTCCCTCTTCGCCGTAATCATTAGGTCAGCCAATTCGTCTATTATCACTACTATATAAGGCATCTTCCTGTGCCTGATAACTTCGTTGTCCTTTAACTTTCCTGCAAGATATTTTTCGTTGTACGATTCAATGTTCCTTACGCCGGCGTTCGCCAGCTTGTCGTATCTCTGCTCCATTTCCATCTCGACGCTCTTTAATATCGAAACGGCGTTCTGCGAACTTGTCACAATGCTTTCGTTAATGTCGTTGGATGTCGCGACGAAATGATTACGCAGCTTCGAATATAAGCTCAACTCAATTTTCTTCGGGTCTATCATCACAAACTTAAGATCCGAAGGATGCATCTTGTAAAGAAGCGAAGCGATAATTGTATTTATACCTACGCTCTTACCAGAACCCGTAGCGCCCGCGATTAGCACATGCGGCATTTTCGAGAGATCGTCGCAGTAAATTTCGCCGTCTATCATCTTACCGAACGCCACAGTGAGTTTCTTCGAGCTCTCCGTAAATTTCGGAGACGCCAGCACGCTCTTCACGCGCACCATCTGCGACTTCGAATTCGGTATTTCCACGCCCACTGTGCCTTTGCCGGGAATGGGAATAATCATCCTGATTCCCCTCGCCTTCATTGCAAGTGCGATGTCGTCCTGCAAAGATTCTATCTTCGAAAGCTTAACTTCCGGCGCGGGTATGAGTTCGTAAAGCGTAACAACCGGTCCGGGCGTGGCGGCAATATCAATTATCTCTATTCCGAATTTCAGAAGCTTTTCCTGAAGCAGCCTGCCGTTGTGCTTCAACTCGTCGTCAGAAATGAGTTCGTTCTCTTCCTTTGAAGGGGTTTCGAGCAGGTCAAGCGTCGGCGGTTTGTAATTCTCGAGAAGCTCTTCCTTAAAATCGTCTTCCTCGACTCCCTGCACTCCGTCAAGC
>CAIKZJ010000345.1 GCA_903831845.1 uncultured Ignavibacteriota bacterium | reverse complement strand
CCTCAATAACCACGATTCCGGTCTGCGGTATTTTTTTAAACTTTCCTTCCTTGTTTCTGGCGAATCCGAAACCGTCGCTTCCCACAACGGTATTCGAATGTACTATAACGTTATTTCCTATCTTACAGCCGTGATATATTGTAACGCTGCTTTCGATGACTGTATTGCTTCCTATTACCACTCCGTCGCCTATCGTGACGTTTGCACGGATAACGGAATTATTGCCTATGCGGCAGTTTTTTCCTATCAGGGTAAAATCGCCGACATATACATCCGTTTCGAGTACGGTCCCTTCGCCGATTTTCGAATTGTCCGAAATGCCGCGTTCCACAGGCGTTTCCTGTGAATGAAAATATTCCTGAAGTGTAACGAAACCGAAATAAGGGTCTTCGAGTCTGATTACCGCAATACCGGGACGTTCTTCCTTTATTACGAATTTTTCCGAAACGAGAACCGCTCCGGCCCCTGTAGTTTCGAAATATTTTTCGTACGCCGGGTTGGAAATAAAGGATACCTCATTCGCGCCGGCGTTCTGAATTTCGGCAAGACCGGAAATCTCAACATCCGGATTTCCGGAGAGTTTACCGCCGAGCATTTCAGCCAGTTTTGCCGCTTTCATATTACTGTTTCCCTTCGACTACTTTCTGGACCTTGGCAGTTATGTCGTATTTTTCGTTGACATAAAGAAGCAGGAGATCGCTGTTTCTGTCGAACACATAATCATAATCTTCCTTCTTCGCTACAGTCTCGATTGCCTTAAAAACCCTGTCCTGTACAGGTTTCATGAACTCCGTCTGTTTCTGAAAATACTCGCCGCCCTCTCCGAATTTCTGCACCTTGAAGTTAGCTACCGACGTCTCGATGTCCTTAATGTTCTTTTCGTATGTTTGTTTAAGCTGGTCGGAAAGTATCAGTTTCTTTTTCTCGAAATCGTCTTTATAACGCTTAAGGCTGTCCTGAAGGTTATTAAGCTGTGTCTGCCATTCAGCCACAAGGTTATCCAGTTTCAATTTGGCGTCTTTTGCTTCCTGCAGGTTGTCAAGAATTTTTCTTGAATCGACATAACCTACCTTTGTCTGCGAATACAGACCGTTGCAGGCGAAAAGCATCAAAACAAGGACCGCGACAGTCCATGAAAATGACTTTTTCAATTTATTAAAATTAAGATTAATAAATCAATTATTTTAACTTGTCAAGAACCTTGAAGGTAATGTCATATTCCTTATCGCCGTATATCAGAGTACCGTCAGCTTTGTCAAAAACAAAATTAATCTTCTGTTCCTTCGCTACATTCTCAATCGCCTTGGTGATTTTTTCCTTTATAGGCTTGAACAATTCATTCTGTTTCTGAACGAGCTCTTCCTGCACCTTCTGCTTGTAAATCGTCAGGGCGTCGTCCTGTTCCTGCAGGGCTTTCTGCAGTCCCTGAATCTCTTCGTTCAGAGTCTTCATTTCGGCTTCGGTCTTAATCTGGCCCGATTCGACCTTTTTCTGGGCTTCTTCGTATTTCGCCTTGAAGGATTCCGCGTTTGCCTTTAGTTCCTTTTCCTTGTTCTGAATTGTATCAATATAAAGTTTCTTCAATCCGTCAAGATCGGCGATCACCTTCTGCGATTCGGGAAGCTGTTTTAGTATGATTTCGCTGTCAACAAACCCGACTTTAATAGTCTGGGCGCCGGCTCCCTGCGCAAATATAAGCGCCGAAAGAATCATCAACAATAAAAATGCTTTGCTCGTTTTCAAAAATATCTCCTGTGTTTTAGTTATAAAATATTTATAAAATTTAATATCAGAATCCTCTTCCGAACTGGAAGTGGAACAAGAATTTCGGCGTCGTATTATCGACTACCTTTGAGTCGAAGCCGTAGCCCAGGTCGAAACCTATCATACCGACCGCGGGCAGCTGCAATCTCGTGCCGAATCCGACGGACCTTCTTAGGTCAAACGGGTCGACTTTTGCGAATTCCGACCATGTGTTTCCCGCTTCTGCAAATGCAAGCACGAATATCGGGAACGGATCAAGAGAAAGCGGATAACGCAGTTCGATGCCGTATTTAAGCGCGACCTTGCCGCCGAGGTTGCTGCCTGAAGTTGAGTACTTGGGTCCTATCGCCCTGTCCTCATAGCCTCTTAGCGCTATCGTGTTGTATGCGAGGCCGTTGCCGCCCATGTAAAAAAGTTCTGTGGGCGGAAGATACTTGTCGCTTCCGATAGAATTGACAAGATAAAAATTGAAGTTTGAATACAGGACAAGTCTTGAATTTCTGAAAAGCGGCGTGTAGGTTTCAGCCGAAAAAATATTCTTGACAAAATCCGTGTTGCCGGGAAGGAACGGACCTCCGGATAATTCGGTGGTAAGAGCTACTCTCGTTCCCGTAAGCGGGAAAATCGGATCGAACACAGACGACCTTGTAATAGTCTGTCTAAGACTGAACTGGGTCCTTCTGCCTTCCTGGTAATATCCGCCGCCGTTGACAACGTCCGTGTTCTGGAATTTCACGGCCCAGTCGCCCCTGAAAAAGTCATCCGGCCATTTAAACCTTCTTCCGAGGTTTATCTGCAGACCTGTTTCGCGTACGTCGTATGTATAATAAGTCCTCGTATCGAAAAGATTGAAGCCGAGCAGAGTCGGTGTATCGAGGAACCATGGCTCCGTAAGGCCGATATTAAACGTCCTGTAAGTGCCGGCTTCCCCGAACTGCCATGAGAAATTCAGCGCCTGGCCGCCGCCGCCGGTGAACGGATGCATAATATCGAAGTTATTGAATGTCAGGCCGAGAGCGCCCGTAAAGCCGAACGAGCCGCTGTATCCGACCGAAGCGTTGAACTGGTCCGACGAACGCTCCTGAACAAGATATTTTATGTTCACCGTGGAATCGTTCGCCAGAGAAATATCCTGATTCAGTTTTTCGGGATTGAAGTAATTAAGAGCGTTGAGCTGCTGTATGCTTCTCTTTACGTTTGCGCGGTTGAAATATTCGCCGGGAAGCGTGTACATTTCACGCCTCAAGACCTTGTCTTTTGTCTTGTCGTTGCCTTCGAAGCT
>CAIKZJ010000344.1 GCA_903831845.1 uncultured Ignavibacteriota bacterium | reverse complement strand
TGTCGAACTGCAATTAATCTTCTTCATGGTGTTAACATATTTATACGAGCCGCTCATATTGAAAACGATTGTACTGGCGCTGTTAAAATCCATACTTTCTCCGCTTAGTTTTGCCTCGAAATAGCTGTCCTTATTGAAGTTGTACCTGTATGTGAAAGTTATGGTGGAAGTATACAATCCTTTTCTTCCCGTTACATGCCTGAAGCTGCCGCTTGCAGAAAGTACTTCATTGTCACTTCCCTCTTTATTGGAGAAGTTTACAGAAAATCCGCTGTTGCTCACGTTTGCAAATATTCCATTTCCGTTATTTATTGCAGGAATACTAAAAGTAGCCTGATAAGTGTTTTCGGAACAATTGTCAAGATTCATCGAGTATGCTATCGCCGGGTGTCTGCCCTGCGGATAATCGAAATCCGTACCCGTTGGCGGAACATATACCTCTTCTTTTTCTTTCCGTTCGTTAGTAACGACATTCTTGTTTTTATCTATCTGAATTACAATCTTTTTCTTTGCCGTAGCGATTGTTTTGTTGAACAATTTATGATTTGGGTCTGCGTTTGAAAGCTTTACTTCGAATTCGTATTCTTTTGCCGACTCAAGAACGCCTTCGATCTTATCCTGATGATAGATGTCTTTCAGGTCTGCGGTGAACAATTGTTCGTTATGTCCGGCCTGAATACCGTTAATATACCAATCCCATGACCCGAAACCCCCGTTGCTGCCGAAATAATAACTTGCCACGAGATTCTGCAGTGTCGCGCTGGCAGTATATCTGGCTCCTTCGGTATTTTTGTCGGTTTCAATCTTTAAATCGATGGATACCGGTTTGGGAAGTTCCAGGATAATTTCTGTTGTGCCTTTTTCTTTAAGTTTGAATTCAACCGGTACTTCAACGTCTTCCGCTATTGTGAAATATGTAATATCGGGTTTTCTGTTCTTGAGGAAAGCGTACAATGTCGCGTCAAATTTCCATATTCCTTTGTCATCCGTAAACCCGCTCCATTCTCCGATTCTTACTTTTATCTTTTTTATCTTATCAGGCGCTCCGTTTACTCTTACTAGGAACGGGAATTTAGTGTTATAGAGTTTAGCTATTTCAGTGACCTTTTTGTTAACGTCCTCGTCGATTTTCACTCTTTCCCTCTGCATTATACCGGTCATTACGGCGTTCAGCACCGGATTGAGAATTTCTTTTCTGTAGGTATCCATTATAGCCTTCTTGTCTTCCTGTGAAAGCTCGGCGATGAACCCTCCGGGCGGGAGGTAGAAAGAACTGTTATCCGGATTCCAGAATTTCGATAGGTAAGAACCGATCTCATCCTCAAGTCTTGATTTGAAATCCTGATTCAGAAGTTTTGAGTCGGTATAAATCTGTTCAACGACAGAAAACCATTTTTTATGGTTTCTTTTTACCTTTGAATCGTCAGAATAAAACTTGTAATACGCCTGTTTGTAAGTGTTGTATCTCAATTCTATCATTTCGGACATGAATCTGCTAATCGTATAATCGAAAATAAATATGCCGACAGAGGCAATCTTCAGAGCCGACCAGCCGTAAGCTCCCATCGCCCAGTAACCGGCGCCCTTGAACGTGTTTCCCAGCGCTTCGGTGTTTTTGCCTTCGTATACGTTATCCATAACCTGTATTACCGAGAACAGAACACCCAGTTTACCGCAGACTTCGTTTATATTCTTTACACATTCGAGATTTCCGAGCTCTTCAAGCAAAGTAAGAGCGTTTCCTTCGAATCCGAATATATTATTTACATGTTCGAATATCTGTTTGGCTGAAACATCATAATCAGGTCCCTGTTCCTTTAAAATGTTATCGGCGTTGAATTCATTCGGCGGTCTGCATACTTTCAGAAGTCCTTCAAGGGGGAGTCTTTCTCCCGGAAAATAAACGTTAGGGTTGGATTTGTCGGAGCCTTCTTTTATTCCGTACGGATTGTTAACCTTATTCGAAGAGTTGTCATCGGTGGATTTCTTGTAATTATCGCCGATTATTATTCCCTTCCCGCCGCAATGTATCGTTGCGCTGCCGATTTTCGCCGCAGGTTTCCCGTCTATCAGAACCTCGCTGTCGCCTTCCAGGATTGTGTACGAGTTGCTGCCGCAGCACATTGCCTGAATCCCTCCGTCACCAACCCTGGCTGCAGGCTTATCGCGAACTGTAACATTCGGGCTTCCTCCGGTAATAGGACCGACTACCTGATGCGGACAGCCGATACAGCCGTGGCTGCAAGAGTGACAAAACGCGTAGTCGCCGACGCAGGCATAAATATCCGGAAGAACCGTATATACTTCGAAAGATTTACTGATTATACTTCCATTAATTTCGTATTCTACAGTTATAGTGTTAAGGCCCGTTTTTTCGAATACCGGTCTTGTTTCGCTGCCGTATTCAGGAAAGAACTTTCCCGTTCCTGTCCAGTGGATTCTGCCGGAAACATCTTCTGCATAGGGAGATTCAGGGTACAGTATCCCTTTGACTCCGAACACCCATCCGGATGTGAATATTTTCGGGCTTTCACCGGCAATATTTATCAGTTGAAGCGAGATGAGTTTTTCAGGGGAATTTTCCCTGTTGCTTGTAAATGAAAAAATGAAAAGCGAAGCAGCAAAAAGAAACGCAAATATCTTTTTCATAATAAAAAATTTAATTTACGTTAAAACCAATTGCTTTTGGAATTGGGGAAAAACAGACGATCCTTTACTGGTGAAAACGTAATAATTAAATTAAATAAAAAAAAGCGAAAACTTTGGAATAGTCTTGAAGAACTATCCGATATTTCCGTTAATTTTTAATGCATGTTTTATAATGTCTTTTATGAGTTTTTCCGGAAGAGGCGCTTTATAATTAAAATGGATTGAAGACTTTGTAGATTTGTATTTCTTTAATTTTTCTTCGAACGGTTTCTTTATATTGGGGCGGACGTACAAACTGTAGTGCTCTTTGCATCCCGCAAACCAGCAGAGCATTCCGTTCTGTCTGTAGCCGGGCATACCGTAACTTATGTATTCTTCCGCGTCAGGCGCGGCTTTTAGAATAATTTCGCGGAGATTTCTTAATGACGTCCGTGCTTCTTTCGGCTGAGCGGCTATGTATTTATCTACGGCTTTGTTTTTCATGCCTTCACGCTTCCTCAAGAGCTTTCATGTCGAGTTTTATCATCTTCAGCATGGCATCCATGACTCTTTGGTTCTTTGCGGGGTCTTTTGTCATTAAAAGGTCGCTTATGTTGTGAGGCACCACCTGCCATGTGAGGCCGTATTTGTCTTCAAGCCAGCCGCACTGTATGGGTTTGCCGCCTTCTGTAAGTTTCTCCCAGTAATAGTCTATTTCTTCCTGATTTTCGCACTCGACCGCCAATGAAAAAGCGGGAGTGAATTGATACATAGGACCTCCGTTAAGCGCGACATAATCTCTGCCTTCGATTTCGAAAGAGACAGTAAGCACGGTTCCTTCAGGCATCGGTCCGCCCTTGCCGTAACGCAACAGCGATTTTATTCTGGAGTTTTTAAATATTGATAAGTAAAAGCTGACAGCTTCTTCTGCGTTGTTGTCAAACCAGAGGAACGGAGTTATTTTTTTCATAGTGTTGTTTGGTTTTTTTCTCTTAACATTAAAACAAAAAATCAACAATTACGGTGCAAAAGAAGAACAAAAAATTATCAAAAAATGATAATGTCCGGAATGCTCTTGCATGTAAATTTGTATAAAATAAATTAAAGCATAAAACAATGAACACGAACAACAATCTGATGTACTACCTGACAATCGAGAACATTCAGGCGATAGCGAGCCAGGAGATAAACAGGCACCTGCTGCCGGAGGAGGTCGATACGCTGATTAAGTATATAAATGCAAGAGTAGGGCTTATGTGAAAGCGCTTAATACAGCTTGTTACATCTGAAATGAATTTGTATTTATTTACAGTTTATATCCGGATTCCCGCCAAGATTCCCGATAGAATCGGGACGCAAAGAACGCGCATGCGGGAATGACAATCGGGGAAAGTAGGCCCCAAAGATTTAT
>CAIKZJ010000343.1 GCA_903831845.1 uncultured Ignavibacteriota bacterium | reverse complement strand
TAAATGTCACCTGAGCGGAAATAACGGAAACAAATGCCAGAACAAAAAGAAGAGGTAATATTTTTTTTATCATAGCCGGGGAAATTTATTTGTTAATTTTATCCATATCGTACGGAAAAATCAAGACTTATATGAGTGCTGCAAAAGACTTCCAATTGTATAGAAACAGACCGGCGATATGGGTATATTTGAATAAATCAAAAGATAAAATGAAAATAGCTAAAGAATTCAGATGGGAAATGGGGCACAGGCTTCCGAATCATCCCGGTCTGTGCAAAAACATACACGGACATTCGTATTACATGATAGTTGAGATAGAGGGAGACGTGATGAAGAACGGGATGATAATAGATTTCTACGACCTCGGAAAAATAATTAAACCGATACTTGAAAAACTAGACCATTCTTTCCTCGTATACTCTAAAGACAAAAAGGTTCTGGAATTCCTGAAGAAGAACAGGATGAAAATGGTAGTTACCGATTATCTTGCAACTGTGGAAAATATCTGCAGGGACATGACGGAGACGGTTGTAAAAGAATTCAGAAGGAAAAAATTCACGAACATAGAGCAGGTTACTGTCAAGATATACGAGACGCCGAACTCGCATGCTTCGCTGACGCTGGCGCTTTAATTAGTAATTAATAATTAGTAATTAGCAATTAGTAATTGTTACGGTTACCATTTTTCTTTCTTCTAACTTCTAACTACTAACTTCTGCTCTTTAATCCGGCAGTCTGATTGAAAATCCTCCGCCGAAGAAGGCAGCGGGTTTGGTCCTGAGCTGCGAACCTACATAAAAATCCGCCTGCATGTTCTTTTCTAATAAGAATGAGAAACCGAAATCGATGTTGTAATCAGGATCTTCACCTTTTGTATAGTTGGTGAAGGACTCAATGAAAACGGAAGATGTCTGAGTCGGCGAATATCCGAGTGACAAAGTATAATATCCCGTCTTTGTTTTTGCCTCGTTGTCCCAGTTTAGACCAAGGTTGTAACCAAGGTCAAACTTATCCGACAAATCATTCAGCATGAGCAGCGCCAGTCCGGGATTGAAATGATTTTGCCTGTACCTTTCAGCGCCGATTTTCGGAACTGTGGTTGTTATAAGCAGAGCGGTCATAGGCAGATAATCCTTGCCGACGAAGAACCTGTATTTGAGGCTGATTTCGGGCGGCTGAAATCCGTTGTAATTCTCTTTCCCATAGTCAACGCCTGAACCAAAAAGGGGTGCGTTGAATATATTTATTCGCTCCATAGTGTACTCAAGGTTAAGTCTCAATTCAACGTTCTTCGTCAAGCCGTATCGGATCATGAGTTCAGGCAATGCTGCTGAATAATCCGATTCGCCCGGCGCATCATTCTGAAACTTAGTGTACTTAACGCCTGATTCAAACTGAATGAATCTTTTGTATAAGATCATCGGCGACTCCGACTGGTCGGGCCGGTCTGTGAATATATTCTCTAAATCCTGGGCATTAAGTATTCCCGAAACAGCAAGTGAAAATATAAATGCAAAAAGTACTTTCTTCATGTATTAAGAATTATTTCGCTGTTATTTTCAGAATTCCGCTTGCTACCTGCTGGTTGGGCTCTTTCATAAGCATCACTCTGTAAATCCCGGGTTTATCGAATTTGAGATTCTCTTCATCCGTGAAATAAATGTAATCCCATGACGGGTCGACTGTGAACTTCACGAGATCTATCACAAGTTCCGAATCGTAGAATCCGTGCTCGTCGGCTATCATTGTGATTTCCAGAGCTACGTCCCTTACGCCGATAGTTGTTTCCGTAGGACGGAGATCCAGCATAGCGGTCAGGTATCCCGTGCTGAACGTGTTGCTCACGTTAATTTCCTGACCGTTGGTGTAACTTTCGCAAAAATAAAAATGGGGAGCGTCGGTCTGAGCGTTTGCTCTGCCCGACAGAAATATAGTGACTGCCGTTACTGCAATTATCAAAACCGTTTTTACGAACGATGTTTTCATATTATTGTTTTTTTGTTGTGTATTTTAATACAATGTTGTTAAGCCCGTCGAGATAGAATCCTTTCACGTCGTTTTGCAGCAGATATATTCTCTGATTGTAATAAAGATAAACCCAGGCCGCATCGTCGATAACGATTCCTTCCATTTCATTGTATATTTTCTTGCGCTCTTCAAGATCGGTAATTCTTATCGATTTCTCATATAGCCTGTCGATTTCCTGGTTGCTGTAACCAGTCTTGTTTGGGCCGAACGGAACGATATTTTTGGAATAAAACAGAGCCATGAAGTTTTCCGGGTCGAAATAATCCGCGCCCCAGTTGCCGCGCGTGAACGCGTATTCTCCGTCCTGCTGCTTTGTGTTCAATGTCGCCTGAAGCACCTGTTCGAGTTTTAGATTTATGCCGATATCTTTCAACTGTTCCTGTAT
>CAIKZJ010000342.1 GCA_903831845.1 uncultured Ignavibacteriota bacterium | reverse complement strand
GATTCTTCTTATACATTATCTTGTATACAGAACTTTCAGAAATTTCCTGTTGCGGGGCAGCTTTAAAACTTTTACCGTGAATCTTATTACACGTATTCCATTCACGTTACTGCTGCTTCCGTACATATTTTTTATGATAATGAGATTCGATCTCGAGGGTCTTCCGTCCTGGTTCAACAGGTATATCTTCATTCCTTTCATTGCATTTCAGGGAGCGGTTGTCTTTATCGGAATCTATATTCTTGCCGGGAAGATAATAAAAATGCCTTTTCTTCTTGTCCGTTTCATTATCGGACGTGTGAATTTCCTGAAGGAGAAATACATGAAGCTTCGTGAACGCAAACATGCGGTTGCATTCGACAAATCCAGACGTAAGTTCATTACCGCGGCGAGCTCTGCAGTCGCCGGTTATGCATTTATAGGCGCGGGTCTCGGCGCTCTGAACAAGGATGCTTTCGTGCTGGAGGAAAAAAGAATCAGGTTAGACAGGCTGCCCGATGAAATGAAGGGGCTTACGATTGCCTTAATTAGCGACGTACACAGCGGGCCGTTCATGGAATACGGACAGATGAAGCATTACTGCGACATAATAAACGACATGAAGCCCGACCTGATATTCATACCAGGCGACATTACGAACACGAAAAAAACCGAATCGAAAGAATTCGCTTCCGCATTCCGGGACCTTAAGGCAAAATACGGTATATTCGCAACGATGGGCAATCACGATTATTTCAGCGACCCGGCCTACATAACGGATGTGCTTAGGAATGAATCTCCCGTAACCGTTCTGCGAAACGGTTTCAGCGGAGTTAAGATAAACGGGAAAGACCTGATGATAATCGGAACTGACGATACAAGGGACAGCGGGAACGGCTCTAATCATATTCTCGCTGATTACATACGCGAAACTATCGGCAGTTCTGAATCATACCTCAGGGATAATAACATTGATGTTATGGCGGTTCCGAAGCTGCTGCTTGCGCACAAGCCCTACATGTTCGAGGAAGTATCCGGACTGAATTTCGACATTATGTTCAGCGGTCATACGCACGGTGGCCAGATAGTATTCCTGAAATATGCCGATCTCAATGTATCTATTGCCGCGTCCGTCAGCAAATATATAAGCGGACTTTACGAGAACAACGGAAGAAAAATGTACGTTTCCCGCGGTCTCGGTACTGTAGGCCTTCCTATACGCCTCAACTGCCCTCCTGAAATCACAAAAATTACGCTAGTCTGAATGCAATAATTCTATTTTATTAATCGTATATTTTTAGCATTTTAGGGTATACCAAATTTTACAAAAATGAAAAAAGCATTTGTTATCTTTCTCCTGTTAGGTTTTGCCATAACAGTTTACTCGCAGTCTTCTTACACGAACATTACAATAAGCAACACCAATTCACCCGAGGAGCCTTCGATTTGCATAAATCCGAAGAACCTAAATCAGGTTGTTGCAGGCGCGAATATAAGCTCGGCGTATTATTCCACCAACGGCGGATACAACTGGACGCGCTTCGGACTGACAAACAGTTCATGGGGTGTCTGGGGCGACCCCTGCATAATAGTCGATACGCTCGGCAACTTTTATTACTTTCATCTCGCAAATTCCGTATCGCCCGGTTACTGGATAGACAGGATTGTCTGCCAGAAATCAACCAACGCAGGTATGAGCTACAACAACCCTGGTTCATATACGTATTTCATGTCGCCGAAAGAGCAGGACAAGGAATGGGCTGTAGTTGACCCGCGCAATAATTACATATACTGCACCTGGACTCAGTTCGATAATTACGGCGTCTCGACGCCGACGGACAGTTCGAAGATATTGTTTTCGAAATCAACCGACGGCGGTCTGACCTGGGTAAATTGGGGAGCAACAGGAACTATGAAGAGAATTGATAATCTCGGCGGCGACTGTGTTGACGAAGACAATACTGTTGAAGGCGCAGTTCCTGCAGTCGGACCGAACGGAGAAATTTACGTCTGCTGGGCGGGACCGCTCGTCAGAAACTCGCAGTTCGGAATCTTCTTCAATAAATCGACCGACGGCGGAACGACTTGGCTTCCGACTGCCCAGTACATTGCTCCGCAGCCCGGAGGCTGGGATTATATGATAGCCGGAATTCAGAGGGCGAACGGCCTTCCGATTACATGCTGCGATATCAGCACAGGACCTTACAGAGGATATGTCTACTGCAACTGGACCGACGAAGTCGGCACAGGGAATCATGACGTAAAGTTCATCCGTTCCACTAACGGCGGACTGAACTGGAGCACTCCGATGAAGGTAAACAACGATACATCGAACAAAGAACAGTTCTTCTGCTGGATGACGGTTGACCAGAAAACAGGATACATCTATATTCTTTACTATGACAGGCGCGATGACGTGTCCAATGCAAATTCGACACACGTATACATATCGAAGTCAACTAACGGCGGAGCTTCTTTCACAGACGAGAGAATAAGCGAAAGCGGTTTCATACCGACTTCATCGACGTTCTTCGGCGACTACACTAACATAACGGCATACAATAATGTCGTGCGCCCCATCTGGACGCGTTTGCAGGGAACCAGCCTGAGCGTGATGACCGCGATAATCGGTACTCCGACGGGTGTTGAACCGCCTGTAACGGTAGTTCCTGACAACTTCAAACTTGAGCAGAACACGCCCAATCCGTTCAACCCGACTACGCAGATAGCGTACTCGATTCCGAAAGACAATTATGTTACGCTGAAAGTTTACAACATGGTCGGTCAGGAAGTAGCGGTGCTCGTTAACGAATTCAAGAAAGCCGGCGAATATACTTTCGATTTCTACGGCGGCAAGCTCTCGAGCGGAGTTTATTTCTACAAGCTTACGGCCGGAGATTTTACGGCGACGAAGAAAATGATTTTGAGCAAGTAATTACAAGATATAAGCGGTTATTGATTTTAAATAAAAAATCAAAAATAAAATATCAAATATACAAATTAAAAATCAAAAAGACTTTGAATAAGTTTTAAGGCGGTTAACCACCGCCTTTTTTATTTTTGATATGTATTTTTTATTTTTGATATTTAATATTTGATATTAAAAAAGGGTGCTTCGATTAAGGTATAATGTTTCAATTTTATTTTAGTTATTTTTGTTATATAAATGATGCATACAGGCAGAATAATAAAAATACTCGCTTTATCGGTGCTTTACGTGCTGTTGTTCGAATTTGTTCATTCGGAACTTGATCTGATTACTTCCGAACAGGACAACCATTCCGCGCACGACTTCTGCAGTCTTGTTGAAGCGGCCTCCGTAATAAAGAGCGTTGACAAATCTTCGGAGTTAGCGAAGGTGCATTTGCTCGCAGCTGCGAATTTCTATTCTGCCGGTTTTGATATCAAACCGACATTTCACGGGGTGAATCTAACGCCCGTTGCATGCAATATTCCCAATCAGGAAATCTACATAATCAATTCATCTCTTCTTATTTAGGCTCACTGCTCCAGATCCGCTTTAATAAATCATAAATCAAAATAAATGAGAAGAATGATAATCTTCCTGTTCGCGCTGTTTACAGGAACAGCTTACGGACAGAAATCATTGCTGAAATTGGATGACGCCGTAGAGACAGGGCTTAAGAATAATCCCGCCGTGCAGGTCAGTCTTAAAAAAATCGATGAGGCGAAAGCGAAAATTACATACGGCATATCTCTTCCTCAGCCGACAGTGTCGCTAAGTTACGAATTAACTCCCGACGGTAAGAGTCTCAGGGATTTCGGCGAAAGGACATTTGAAATAAACCAGCCGTTCGAATTTCCTACGAAATACTTCACTCGGGGTTCGAGGCTTAGCAAGGATGTGGAAATCGCTGAAACAAGGTATGAACTTTCGAAATTCGATGTTGCCGCAAGAATCAAATCGGCGTATTTCAGCGCCGTATACAGGCAGATGGACCTGAAACTTGCGGAAGAAGACCTTCAGATAGCCGAGGATTTTCTCTTTAAGTCGCAGATAAGATATAACGTCGGCGAAGGGACAAATCTCGAACTTCTTACCGCGAAAGTCCAGAAAACTGAAGCGCTTAATATGCTCGAAACTTCAAAGTCAGAACTGAAGTCAGCCCTGACAGTGCTGGTAAATGAAATGGGCATGACGGGTTCCGGCGGCATCGCCTTCGAACTGACAGACAGCCTGAATTACATATCTTACGGCTTTACGGAAGAATCGCTTTTGTCGGCCGCGCTGCTTAACAATCCCAACCTTAAAGTTTCCGATCTTAACATCGATGCTTCTTCTCTGGACAAGTCGCTTGCCTGGCAGAATCTTCTTCCGGACATGAACTTTTCATATTACAGACAGGCTATCCCGGGTGATACGAGGTTCTATGGTGTATCGTTAGGTATATCAGTTCCTCTGTGGTTCATGTTCGAGCACAGGGGAAAGATACAGGAAGCGCAGACAAATTACAGCATCGCCGGAATGGAAAGGAAAACCGTTCTGAACGGAATTATAACCGATGTAAAAAACAATCTGAATGAATTCAGAAACTGCGAAAGGGAAGTCCTTCTTTACAGGAATGAAATACTTCCGCAGGCAGATGAAGTATTCAGGACTGCAAAAGTGAGTTATGAGCAGGGTGAGGCGAATTATCTCCTTCTCCTTGAAGCGAAGAAAACGCTCGTAACAGCAAAGGATAATTTCATTGCTTCTTTATACCGTTACAAACTCGCTCTTATAAAACTGGAACAGTCGGTCGGCAAAAAACTTGAAAAATAAAACACAACATGAAAATCATAATTTATATAATGTCCGTCGCAATCTCCGCCGTTTTAACCGCCGGATGCGGAAGGAACACGCAAACGGAAGATAACAAAGAAACAAAGCAGGAAAAAGAAAAAGAGAAGAAAGAAATCGTGCTGACGAAAGAATCGATAGAGGAAACCGGAATAAAGACCGTAACCGCCAAAACCGAAACCGCGGCGGGATATCTTAAGATACCGGCAAGGGTGATAACAAATCAGGATTTCGAGGCAAAGGTCGGTTCTCTTGTTCAGGGCAGGGTCTACAAGGTCTATGCAGGAGTCGGCGATTTCGTAAGGAAAGGACAGGTATTGATGTACCTCGAAGGGATGGAGATTGGAGAGATAAAATCGAAATTCCTCAAAACAAAAGCCCAGCTTGACTTTGCAGAATCAAATTACAAGAGGCAGAAAACTTTAATTGAACAGAATATAGGTTCTCAGAAATCCTATTATGAAGCGGAAGCCGAATACAACAAGGCTCTCGCGGAATTCAAGGCCGAGGATAAGAGAATACATTCGATCGGACTTACGGACGATGACATTACTGACAACGATAACAACCCCTCGCATACAAGCGGTCTTCTGGCGGTGAAATCCCCCGTGAGCGGCATGGTAACGGAGAGGAACGTTGTAATCGGACAGTACGTGGACGTTTCCACGAACGCATTCGTAATCATAGATGTTAACAATCTTCTTGTCGAAGGACAGCTTAGGGAAGACGAATTCAGCAGGGTGCAGGGAAAACCCGAAATAAAATTCACGACTCAGTCATATCCGGGCGCCGAATTCACGGGTAAACTTTTCTACACCAGCGGCACTATCGATCCTCAGACGAGAACAATCGGCACACGCGCGCGAATCAACAACAGGGGGCAGATGCTCAAACCCGAAATGTTCGGACTGCTTCACATACCGATGTCGGGTTCTGTTCGCGGAATTCTTATAAACAGCGAGGCAATAGAAAAAATTGACGGCATTCCGTATATCTTTGTAGCCGTTAACGATTCCACATTTGAAAAAAGAAAAGTTGAGACAGGCACCGAGATAGAAAATAAAATTGAGATTAAAAAAGGCCTGAATGAAGGGGAAAAATTCGTGACGAACGGCACGTTCTATCTGAAATCCGAATTAATGAAAGAATCATTCTCGGAAGGAGATTAGGATGCTGGAAAAAATCATACATCAGTGCCTAAAGCAGAGAAATCTTGTTATCGTGTTTTCTCTCATACTTGCTCTTGCGGGAGTTTATTCGTACCTGAAACTTCCGATAGACGCGTTTCCTGACGTGACTAACATACAGGTCGAGATTGTCAGCAACGCTCCCGGACTTTCTGCGCTTGAAATTGAAAGGTTCGTGACATATCCCGTTGAGATGTCGATGAGAGGGCTTCCCGACGTTGAACAATTACGGTCTGTAACCAGGTTCGGGTTATCCGTAGTGACGATAGTATTCAAGGATGATGTCGATGTTTATTTCGCGCGCCAACTGGTTTTTGAAAGGCTTGAAGAAGCTGGAAAAAATCTGCCGAAGGGCGTTACGGTTTCGATGGGACCTGTGGCGACAGCGATGGGCGAAATTTATCAGTTCACGCTCGATGGTAAGATGCCTTCGGATTCAGTCTCGAAAGTAAAATATCTTTCAGGATTAAGGACTCTGCAGGAGTGGACTATTAATCCGCTGCTAAAAAGCGTTCCGGGTGTAAGTGAAGTGAATTCATTCGGCGGCTATTTCAGGCAGTTTCAGGTGACAGTGTCGCCCGAAAAACTTCTGAAATATAATCTTACCGTCGAGGATGTCTATAAAGCTGTCGCAAGCAACAATCAGAACGTCGGCGGGAACATTATCGACAGGAACTCGCAGCAGATTATCGTAAGGGGAATCGGTCTTATAAAAGATATCGGCGACATCGGAAACATCGTGCTGAAATCGGTTAACGGAGTGCCCGTATTTGTGAAGGACGTTGCTTCTGTCGGAGAAGGCGAAGCCGTCCGGCAGGGGGCGTCGCTCGTTAACGGTAATGAAGAAGCCGTCGGCGGAATAGTGATGATGCTTCGAGGCGAGAACGGAAAAGAGGTCGTGAAACTTGTCGAGGAAAAAGTTAAGGATATAAATGAAAACAATATTCTGCCCGGCGGGATAAAAATAAAACCTTACTACGACCGTACGGATATAGTCCAAAGCAGTGTAAATACGGTGCTCAAGGCGCTTCTCGAGGGCGCGGTTCTGGTTCTGATAATACTTTACCTGCTCCTGAGAAATTTCCGCGGAGCTGTAGTCGTTCTTATTTCGCTGCCTCTGTCGCTTCTGATAACTTTTATAGTAATGAAATCGACGGGACTCGGCGCGAATCTGATGTCATTAGGCGGTCTGGCGATATCGCTTGGTATGATTATTGATGCTACGATTATTCAGGTCGAGAACGTTCAGAGACATCTCGGAGAAAAAACTGAAAATGAAAGCAAATTAACGACAGTTCTTAAAGCGGTCCTCGAAGTCAGAAAGCCGAGCATATTCGGCGAACTTATCATAGCTGTGACTTTTCTTCCTATAATTACTCTTCAGGGACTCGAGGGTAAAATGTTCACGCCGCTTGCTCTGACTGTCGCGGTAGCGCTTCTTTCGTCCCTTCTCATTTCAATATTTATAATTCCCGTTCTTTCTTCATTCGTTTTGAAAAAAGGGGAGGAGAAAGAAAGCATTATTGTTAGATGGGCGAAAAGAGTTTACACGCCGCTTCTTGGATTCAGCATGAGGAACAGGGCTGCGGTTGTATCGTTTGCCGTCGTTCTTCTTCTGGCAACGGTTTATATTATCCCGAAACTCGGAAGCGAATTCATACCGATAATGGATGAAGGCGCGTTCGACATGGACGTTCAGCTTCTGCCGGGCGTCTCGCTGACAAAGTCACTTGAGGTAAATGAAATAATCGGAAAGAAACTTCTTAAGTTCCCGGAACTTCAGACTATAGTGTCACGTACAGGACAGACCGGAATATCTATAGAAGCAAGGGGCGTTGAGAAAACCGGTTATACAGGTATTATGAAACCAAGGTCCGATTGGGAGAACTCATACACGAGAGAAGAACTCATAGATAAAATGCGGGAGGAACTCTCATCAATACCAGGAATAGCTTTCAGCTTCAGTCAGCCGATACAGTGCAGGATAGACGAACTCGTAGCCGGAACAAAGGCGCAACTGATCATCAAGTTGTTTGGTGAAAACATGGATGTGCTTAAAGACAAGGCTGAAGAAATTTCGAGGATAGTGATGAAGATCAAGGGTGCGAAGGATGTCGTCGTGGAAAAAGTATCGGGACAGCCGTATCTCTCAATAAACATAGACCGTGACCGGATTGCAAGGTACGGGCTTAACGTCGAAAATGTCCAAAGCGTGATCGAAATTGCCATCGGCGGCAAAACTGCGACTGATTTGTTCGAAGAGAATAAGTCGTTCAATGTTGTTGTCAGGTTCCCGCAGGAATACAGGACTTCAATAGACAACATAAGAAGCACGCTCGTCAGAACTCCGCAGGGATATGATATTCCTCTTAGCCAGCTTGCGGATATAAAATACGTTGAAGGACCGATGCAGGTAAGCCGCGAAGACGGTTCGCGGAGAATCGGCATCGAACTTAACATTAAAGACAGGGATATCGGCTCATTTGTTTCGGAAGCGAAGGAGAAAATCAAAAAGGGAGTTAAACTGCCTTCCGGTTATTATACGACCTGGGGCGGGCAGTTTGAAAATTCCGAAAGAGCTATGAACAGACTGATGATTATTGCGCCGATTGCGATCGGCCTGATACTTATGCTTCTGTTTATAACGTTCAGATCGATGAAACTGACAGTACTCGTAATTTCAAATCTTCCTTTTGCTCTGATTGGTGGCGTGTTCTCTCTTTATATCTCCGGTCAGTATCTTTCCGTGCCGGCTTCGATAGGATTCATCGTGCTCTTTGGCGTTGCGGTACTTAACGGAGTTGTGCTTGTTTCTTATATATCTCAATTAAGAGAGGACGGATACAGCCTTGAAGACGCGATTAAGACGGGATGCAACAACAGGTTAAGACCTGTATTAATGACCGCGCTTATATCTATCTTCAGCCTGATACCGATGCTTTTCGCTACTGGTCCGGGTTCGGAAATTCAGAAACCGCTCGCAACAGTTGTAATCGGCGGACTGTTTACGTCTACGTTCCTGACGCTTGTCGTCATTCCTACGGTTTACGGATGGTTTGACAATAAAAAGGTTTAGCAAATTATACACATTACGTTTCCTTTCAAACTAAGGCGGTTAACCACCGCCTTTTTTTATTTATATCAAGCGTACTTCCTCTCTACTGGTTCCCAAAGTCCTCTTTGGGAACCATAAATTAAATCAAAAATCAGATAACTTTTCATTTCAATTTTTTTTGTATTTATTTTTATTTTTGATATTTGATTTCTAATATTTCTTCCAAAATTGCTGCTTCGCAGCGTAATGCCGTTTAAATCTATTGCCTTTTTTCCATACATTTATTGAGATATTTTTAGCCATTATGTTGTTTAAGGAATTGACCATTTATTAACCTAAATCAAACATGGCTACATTCAGAAAATATACAAAAGACAATTGCGCTAAGATTGTAAATTTTGAGAATATTAATCCATTCGATATACTCGGACCGCACTATATTCCTGAAAAGAAAGAGTATTTCATAAATTGCTATTATCCCAATTCCTCCGAAGTAACGATAATTCCCGGTGTCGAAAGCCGCAAACCCCAGAAAATGAAACTGATTCATGAAGCGGGATTCTATCAGGCGGTCTATAAAGAAGTAAAAGACACTTTCGATTATAAGTTTTCAGTGAAGTATGACGAGGGATATCCTCTTGAACTTCACGACCCGTATTCATTCGGCACAGACATGACGGATTTCGATCTGTTCCTTCTCGGCGAAGGAAATTACTTCAAGTCGTACGAGAAGCACGGCTCGAAACTGAAAACAAAGAACGGCATTAAAGGAGTCGAGTTCGCCGTGTGGGCGCCGAACGCTCAGAGCGTTAGCGTTCTCGGCAATTTCAACAGATGGACTCCCGGCTCTTATCCGATGCACAACAAGAACGGCTCGGGAGTGTGGACTTTGTTCATACCCGAACTCCGCGAAGGCGAAGTGTATAAATACGCGCTGAAACCCTGGCAGGGGGATATTTTCTATAAATCCGATCCGTATGCCTTCAAAATGGAAATGCGTCCGAAGACCGGCTCGGTTGTAACAGACATTGACAGGTATGAGTGGAATGATAAAGGCTGGATGGACAAACGCGCGCAGTCAGATTTCCAGAAGAATCCAATTTCAGTTTTCGAACTTCACTGCGGTTCTTTCAAACGCGATTATTACAACACCGAATTTCCGAACGACTGGGGATTCCTCAACTACAGGCAGCTGGCGAAAGAAGTTGTCGAATACGTGAAACGCATGGGCTACACTCACGTTGAACTTCTTCCCGTGATGGAGCATCCGCTCGATCAGTCGTGGGGCTATCAGGTCAGCAACTATTTCGCGCCGACGAGCAGACACGGCAGCCCGGAGGATTTCATGTACTTCGTCGATTACTGCCATCAGAACGGAATTGGCGTCATTCTCGACTGGGTTCCGGCGCATTTCCCGTCCGACGAACACGGACTCGCGAACTTCGACAGTTCGCAGTTGTACGCGTACAAAAGTCCGAAGAAGGGCTATCATATGGACTGGGGTACGTATGTGTTCGATTACGGCAGGAATGAGGTGAGAGGTTTTCTGATTTCGAACGCTCTGTTCTGGTTAGATAAATATCACATAGACGGATTGCGCGTCGACGCTGTGGCTTCAATGCTGTATCTCGACTATTCACGCAAAGACGGCGAATGGGAGCCGAACATTTACGGCGGACGCGAAAATCTGGAGGCGATTGATTTCATAAAGAAACTTAACGTGATTGTTCACGAATACCACAAGGGAATCGTAATGATTGCAGAGGAATCGACGGCGTTCCCAGGAGTAACCCTTCCCGTATATCTCGGCGGTCTCGGATTCGACATGAAATGGAACATGGGGTGGATGAACGACATTCTGACATATTTTTCGAAGGACCCTGTTTACAGAAAATTCCATCATAACCTTATCACGTTCTCGCTGTGGTATGCTTTCAGCGAAAATTTTGTACTTCCTGTTTCTCATGACGAAGTAGTGCACGGCAAACGTTCCCTTTTCGAGAAAATGCCGGGTGACGCGTGGCAGAAGTTCGCCAATACACGTCTCTTCTTCGCTTTCATGTTCGGTCATCCCGGAAAGAAACTGAATTTCATGGGAAACGACATAGCGCAGTACAACGAGTGGAATTGTGACGCTTCCGTCGACTGGTTCCTGCTTGAACACGATTTTCACAAGAAACTGAACCTGATGGTCAGCGACCTGAACAGGATTTATAAGGATAACAAGGCACTGCATTCCGTTGATTTCAAGAACAACGGTTTTGAGTGGATTGATTTTTCTGACGCTGAAAACAGCATTATCGCGTTCATGAGAAAATCGGAAGACGGAAAGCAGTTTATGATTTTTACTTTTAACTTCACTCCCGTCGTCCGCGAGCAGTACATATTCGGAGTGCCTTTCGAAGGATATTACAGGGAAGTTTTCAACTCGGACGCTCTCGAATACGGCGGCAGCGGAGTCGGCAATTCGGGCGGAGTGCATTCCGCGCCCGAGCAGCGTTATAATCACGGCAATTCAATAAGGGTCAACCTTCCGCCACTCGGCGCGAACATATTCTTGTACGAAACGGAGTAATAACATTGAATAAATATATTTGCATTCACGGACATTTTTATCAGCCACCGCGCGAAAATCCTTGGACCGAAGAATACGAAAAAGAGGATTCGGCGGCTCCGTTCCATAACTGGAACGAGCGCATATTTCAGGAATGCTACAAGCCGAATACCGAAGCGGTTATCGTCGACAATACCGGAAAGGTTCTAAGACGGGTAAATAATTACGAATATTTAAGTTTCAATTTCGGTCCGACACTTCTCGACTGGATTAAGAAAAAACATCCTGATACTCTTCAGAAAATTATCGAAGCTGACAGGGCAAGCGTGAAAGCTCACAGGGGGCACGGAAACGCGATTGCGCAGGTTTACAATCACATTATAATGCCTCTCGCCAACAAGCGGGACAAGATAACACAGGTAAAATGGGGCTTGAAGGATTTCGAATATCATTACGGCAGAAAACCCGAAGGAATGTGGCTCGCTGAAACCGCATGCAATAACGCGACACTGGACGTGCTGATTGATGAGGGGATTAAGTTTGTAATTCTTGACCCGTCTCAGGCATCGCAGATAAGAAAGACCGGAAGCACTGTCCGCGAGGACGTGTCGGGCGGACGTATAGATACAAAGATTCCTTACAGGTACTTTTCGAAAACAGGAACGGGATTCATCGATATATTTTTCTATGACGGCGGACTTTCAAAAGGTCTCGCTTTTGACGACGTTGTTTATGATTCGGTGAGACTGATGGAAAGGATTGAAGGCGCGTTTCCTCCCGATTACGGAAAGGACGGAATTGTTTCTCTTGCCGTAGACGGCGAGACGTTCGGACACCACAAACACTTTACAGAAAGAACCATCGCTTACCTTCTTTCGGAATACGCTGAATCAAGAGGATACAAGGTCGTAAATTTTGCGGAGTATCTTTCGAAACACGAGCCGGAGTACGAAGTTCTTCTGAACGAAGGCCCTGCCGGGGAAGGTACTTCATGGAGCTGCGTTCACGGAGTCGGAAGGTGGAAAGAAGACTGCGGATGCAACACGGGCGGGCTTCCCGGCTGGAATCAGAAATGGAGAAAACATCTGCGCGACGCGCTTAATCTTCTGAACGGGAAACTCGGACTTTTTTATGAGATAGAAGCGAAGAAATATCTGAACAGCGTATGGGATGCAAGAAACGATTACATCGATATAATTCTCAATCCGAATGACGAAGGCGTGACAGATGCATTCTTTAAGAAACATTCCCGTATGAAACTGGATTCATCCGAAAGACTTCTTATGTTTTACCTTCTTGAAATGCAGAAGTACTCGATGCTTACGTTCACAAGCTGCGGATGGTTCTTCTCGGATATCGGCGGACTTGAATCGAAGAAAATTCTCGAGTACGCCAAAAGGGCGGTTGAAATAGCCGAAGAAATTTCGGGACTTGATTTCGATGAAGAGTTTATGGAAATTCTATC
>CAIKZJ010000341.1 GCA_903831845.1 uncultured Ignavibacteriota bacterium | reverse complement strand
GTTGAGGAATTTCGAAGCGTTATCAAATCTTTTGAAAAGGAAAAATTTGTTTTCAAGGCTGTCCGCTGAAAAGTTTTTCACTCCTGTCCACAGCACTTCGGCTATTGCCGCGGTTCTCGGCCATATTCTTGAGTCGACGGTTTCAGGAGAGACAAGCTCCGCCCACATCGTGGCTTCGCCGCCGAGAATAAGTTTTTTTTCTTCCGCGCTCAAAGAAATGTCCGGCGGAAGCGGGTTGTTGAAATAATGGTCGAACACGCTCTGGCACAGGTCAATATAATACCCGCTCGATAGTATTGACGCGTACCCAAGTCTCGCGGCTTTCATCATCGACTCTTTTCCGCGCCAGGAATGTATGACGATGTTCTTCGGAAGACTTTCCGAAAATATTTCATCCCAGCCTATCATTTTCTTCCCGTGTTTCTCGAGAATTTTCTGAAGACGCTTGTTGAAGTATGCCTGAAGTTCGTGATTTGAGTTTAACCCGTTTTTCTTTTTGAATTCCTGTATGTTGGCGTTGGCGTCCCACTGTTTTCCTTCGTTCTCGTCGCCGCCTATGTGAATGTAGTCGTCATTGAACAACTGCGACATCTCCGCGAAGAACTTATCGAAGAATTCATATGTCGCCTCTTTAGTAGGATCGAAGCACGGATCGAAAACCCCGTAATGCCGTTCTATTTCATAAGGACCCGGGGCGCTGGCGTATTCGGGGTATCCGACAAACCAGGCGGTAGAATGTCCGGGTATGTCAAACTCGGGAACGACCCTTATTCCTCGTTCGTTCGCGTATTTTATGACATCTTTTATCTGCTCCTGCGTGTAATAATTTCCGTCAGAGCCCGTTTCGTGAAGCCTGGGAAACGTCTTGCACTCTACGCGGAATCCCTGGTCTTCCGAAAGATGCCAGTGAAGTACGTTAAGTTTCACGGCAGCCATGCCGTCGATGTTTCTTTTAACGGTCTCAACGGGCATGAAATGTCTGCAAACATCCATCAGCAGCCCTCTCCATGGAAGGCGCGGCGAGTCTGATATTTTCAGGTTCGGAATGTAGTATTTGTTGTTTGAAAAATTAACCAGCTGGAGTATTGTCTGAAGGCCGCGCATCGCGCCTATGTCTGTTTTTGCCTTCAGAATTATTCTTTCCTGCTTTACCTCTAATCCGTAACCTTCGTCCATTACGACGGCTATGCTTTCTTCCTTTTCCGCGTCAATGACAAGTCCGGGCTGACCGTTCTGTACGTTTGAAAAGATAATCCCTGTTTTTGCCGAAAGAACCCGGAGAAAATCCTTTACTGCAAGAGAAAGTTTTTCTGAATTGCGCCCCGTAACGGAAACGGAAAACTTTTCAGTTACGTCAAAAGGAAATCCCCTGTAAAAATTCAACGACGAAGGATAGGGCATTACGTCCGCGTACTGCTGTTTATAGTTGTCGGGATATATCTGCGGAAGCGCAAAAGATGGAATCAAAAGAAACAGAACAAGAACCGCGCATAGAATTTTTCTCTTCGGCATAATGGAATTCTTTTTTACAAATTTCTGCAATTATTTTTCAACTCAAAAGTCAATATTAAATAATCGCGTGATTATTTAATGCGTTTGTTTGTTTAATCTGTAGGGGCAAAATCATATTTTTGCTATATTTTAGTTTCACCACAAAACAAAAGGTAGTTAAGGGATGGATACAAAATTCAGGGACCTGTTCATTGAAAAATGGAACACGTACTTCGGTAATGCAGAGCTTCCGATAACTTTCGCATACAGCAGCGGGATAGACGGCGCGATTTACAGGGAACGCGACAAGGACAGAAGCTGTCTGATAAGCGAGCTTCTGAAGGTCAGGAACGGAGAGAATTTCGCTTACGACATAAACAATATCGCCTGCGGCGGGGCAAAACGCTATCTCGGTTATGTTGAGGGCATGAGGCCGGGTTTCGAATATTTTCTTTCATACGGAAACGAGGACACGGAGGGCGAAAGGTACAAGTGCACTCCGGAGCTCGCGAAAACATTTCAGGACAGGATAGTAACCCTGCCGGCGAAGAGCCGTTATTCTATTTTTAAAAGATGGGATAAGCTCACTGAAAACGACGAGCCGGAAATCATAATATTCTTCGCAAAGCCCGATGTGCTTTCGGGGCTTTTCACTCTTGCTAATTTTGACCAGCGTGACGAACACGGTGTTATCGCACCTTTCGGCGCGGGGTGCGGAAGCATTATATATTACCCTTATCTCGAGTCGACAAAAGACGAGCAGAAATGCGTACTG
>CAIKZJ010000340.1 GCA_903831845.1 uncultured Ignavibacteriota bacterium | reverse complement strand
CTCATTGACGGATTAAATAATCCGGCGACATCCGACGAACCGGCTTCGGTCTCCGTTTTTAACTGGGTTCAGAAATTCACCGCGTCCGGAAAAGTGTTCAAGGATATTTCATTCGCCGATACGCAGAACGGATACATCGTTACGGAACTCGGCGGCGTTTATAAATCCACAAACGGGGGAAATAACTGGACATCCGTTATGAATCTCGGCTTTCCGTATTACTGGTACGGAGTATACGCGCTTTCACCCGATACTGTTGTTATCGCGGGATTCAACAATCAGGGCGCAATAAGTTCGGGCGTGGTCAGGTGGAGTTTTAACGGCGGAACTACGTGGACAAGCGACATAAAGCTTTATATACCGAGCGGCGTCGGCTGGCTGTCACATGTGCATTTCTTCAACGCGAACACGGGCGTGGTATCAGCTGAATTCTCGGGCGGCTTTCATTATACAACGACGGGCGGAAAGGATTCTACGCAGTGGCATTATATACAGGTGAATTCAGATCTCGGCTGGTTCGCCGGTAACGTTGATTTCAACGCTGACGGAAATATTTTCACCACGGGAATTCATTTCGCAAGAAGTACGGATTACGGACTTACATGGACTTCAGGGCCGTGCGCCGACGGAACGTTCGACGGTGGTGTCGATTTCATGGATAATGCAGCATACCTCAAAGGCGTAACTGGCGGCGGGTCTATAAATCCGACTGTAGCGGGCTGGATTCACAGGACAACAGACGGCGGTACTTCATGGAGCGGCAGACTTAACACATTCGCTTATCCGATAAGGTCGGTTAAATATTTCAACGATTCGCTTATGCTCGCATTCGGCGGTAACCTTTTTCAGGACGCGGGCGGAGTTTATCTTTCGACTAACGCTGGCGCGAACTGGAACCTCGAAGTAAGCACTGGCGCGGAAATGTTCTCGTATGATTACAAGAAAATCACTAATGATTCCATAGACGTCTGGTGCGTCGGTTCTACAGGCGGCTCATCAGGATACATAGGCAAACTCTACAAGGCAAGAATTGGAAATCGCCTTGTCGGAATAAACAACTTCATCAGCGAAACGCCATCGGTATTCCGGCTTTACCAGAACTACCCAAACCCGTTCAACCCGAAATCAAAGATTAAATTTCAAATATCAAAAACGTCGTATGTGATTCTGTCAGTTTACGACATTAGCGGCAGGGAAGTCGCAACGCTCGTCAACGAACGGCTCGGAACGGGAACTTATGACGTTTCATTTGACGGAAGCGGGCTTTCCGGCGGAGTGTACTTTTACAAACTTACTGCCGGTAATTTTTCCAAAACGAAAAAGATGGTTCTGGTAAAATAGGATTTCGTTAAACACGTCCTCCCCCGCTCCGATGGACATCGGGGCACCCCTCCCCCGAGTTCTCGGGGTAAACGTCGGGGGACATACTTCGCTATCTGATTTTTTATTCCTTTGCGGTGGTATGTTCTTGTTCTTGTTCTTGTTCTTGCTCTTGCTCTTGCTCTTGCTCTTGCTCTTAACTTGATTCTTGATTCTTGATTCTTGATTCTTGATTCTATTAAAAGACGCCTTATTCTAACTACTAACTTCTAACTACTAACTTCTATCCTTTTCCCTCCGTTAAATTTTTGAATTTATTATTAAGCATTAACGCTTTATCTTAATTGCTTAATTCTTAACGTTTCTATCGGATAAAACAGGTGATTATTGGCATTCAATATTACGCCCTTCTTGCCGCCTCCGCGGTTATATACTGGCTCATTCCGCGCCAGAAAGCCAGAAATTACTTTCTCTCGGCGGTTAGCCTGCTTTTCATATTTTATTTCGACCGGTCAGCGGGGATAATGACGGCGGCGCTCAGCGTTTATACTTATTCGTTTGCTTATCTGATAGAAAAATACAGAGACAGAACCACGTTCCATAAAATTTCTGTCATCGGACTTGTGGTCGTGCTTGCCGTATTTAAATATCTGGGATTTTTCTCAAACATGACAGCGCAGCTGCACGGGTTCATATCCGCGTTCCCGTACATCAGAATAGAATTCATTCTTCTGCCGCTTGGAATTTCATACATCGTATTCAAACACATAAGCTATCTGACAGACATTCACTGGAGAATAAACGACAGGGGAAGTTTTATAGATTTTCTTCTTTACAGTTCTCTGTTCACAATTTTTGTTGCTGGACCCATAGAAAGATTCTCGCGTTTTAAAATTGAGTCAGAAAGGGAAAACAAGTTTTCGTACTCTTTGGTCGAAGATTCGTTCACGCGGATTGTTTACGGGGTATTCAAGAAATTCGTAATAGCCGACTGGCTCGGTTATTTCACCGCACCGGTTTGGACAAATTCAAACGATTACGCGGCCGGGATAATAGCGCTGGCGCTGCTTGGCTACTCAATACAGATATACATGGACTTTTCGGCTTACAGCGATATAGCCATCGGCGCATCGAAACTGTACGGCTTCAAAATAATGGAAAATTTTGATTACCCGTATTTCAAGTCAAACATAAGCCAGTTCTG
>CAIKZJ010000339.1 GCA_903831845.1 uncultured Ignavibacteriota bacterium | reverse complement strand
ATTGCCTTATCGTATTTTTCTGCCTGTCTTTCCTTTATTCCGACATTGTAAAGAAGCCTTGCAATCTGTATCGCGTCTTCTTTGCTCTTTGACTTGTCGAGTATGCTCTGGTACAATGCAAGGGCTTTGTCCGTTTCGCCCATGTAATTGTACGCGTCAGCTATAAGCTGGTATGAGCTGATGCTGTCGGGGATAATGCTCGCTGCTCCCTTGAAGTTGGTGATTGCGTTCAGGAAAGATTTGTTCGCGCCTTCCTGGTCTTTCTTGCCGAGCAGTTTCGTGCCATCGTTAAAATTCGCTATACCTGCGTTGTATTTGTCTATCCAGAAAGCCTTTATTTGGTTTCCCCATTCTGAAGAAACGGAGAGGCATGATTTGAATGATTTTGTAGCTTCGTCAAATTTTCCAAGTTCAACCTGGCAATATCCGAGCATGTACCATGCTTCGGCATCGCTCTTGTCGATTGCAAGCCCTTTTGAAAGTTCGGCTTCCGCCTTTACCCAGTCCTTGCTGTTGTAGGCGAGTTTACCCGTGGTTGTTTCAGCAGGCGCGCATCCGGCGCCGTATATAGAAAGAATTATTATGACAACAAATAATGGTATTAATGCTTTAAAGGATTTCATAAAAAAATACTCCGAATAATTTAAAATTTTTTAACCTGTAAATATAAATAAAATAAGATACTTATTCAATTTATGAATAAATACATTTAAGCTCCCGTTTTATGCCGGCAAAATCAGTGTGTACCGGCAGCGGTTAAACCACCTGGATTTTAGCTTTGTCTAATCAATAAATGAACTAAAACAGTATAAAAATGAAAAACAAAACATCGAAATTTTTAGCAGTAATTATCTTTTCGGTGTTACTTCTTGCAGGCAGCGCTTTTTCACAGGATAAACAAAACAGCAAAAATCCGGAGGAAAGAGCGAATAAACTCACTGAAAAATTAAGCAAAACAGTGGATTTATCGTCTGAACAGCAGACTAAGATACGGCAATTATACCTGGATCATTTTGCCAAAATGCAGGCGATACGTGAATCGGGCAAAGATAAACCTGAACTGAAACAGAATTTCAGGGAACAGAGAACCGAATTACGAAAAGGAATTAAAGATATACTGACGAAAGAGCAGTCCGATAAGCTGAAACAGAAGATGAAAAACCGCAAGTGCAGATGCGGTCACAACAAAAGGCATCATTGATTTTCTCTCATAGCATATGGTTCCTCAAACCTCCAGAACCGGGCAAACGCCCGGTTCTTTTTTTATGTACAGAAAACTGTTAAAGGAATACTTGTAGCCCGTGAATTAAGTTTTTTATTTTTCAATTTTTAGTTAGTTTTCAAAATGATAAAGAAATTCGCGATATTGGGGCTCGTAGTGGTGGCTATTGTATTGATTTTTAACACAATAGTAATGCCCCTTTATGTCAAACACGCTTCTCTGGTGCAGGTTCCTTCCGTTACCGGACTGACTTTTCTGGATGCTAAAAAAGTGCTCGAAGACTCGGGCCTTGACGTGAAACAGGGAGATATCAAATACGACGAGTCTAAACCTATCGGAATGGTGCTTGACCAGAATCCCCCCAGCGGAGAGACAGTTAAAAAAGGCAGACGCGTATATCTTACTCTGTGCGGCGGTGAACAGCTGGTTGAAGTGCCCCGTCTTGTAGGAAAAACTGAACGCGATGCAAGATTTACGCTTGAACAGAGAAACATTCAGGTAGGCGAAATTGTGAAAAAATTCACAACGGAACAGCCCGAAGATGTTGTTGTCTCGCAGATTATTCAACCGGGAAGCAAGGTTAAAAAGGGAACGAAGATTGACCTGATAATCAGCAACGGCCAGCTTCTCGGAGATATTTATATTCCGGACGTTATTGGCAAGAAACTTAACGAAGCAAAGAAAATAATCGAAGAGAAAAAACTAAAGGTAGGAAAAATCACGTACCAGCCCAGCGATCTTGAACAGGGTACAGTAATTGACCAGTATCCGAAAAAGGAAAAATCTGCCAAGGAGAACACCCCGGTCGAACTTTTTGTTGCGAAGAAAAAGACGGAGAAGGAAAAGGCCGTTGACGTTGAGGGTGATGTCGACCAGACAAACGGGAAAAAAGATAACAATAAGGATAACGGAGACAAGAAACCGGAAAACGACAAGAACAAGAACAAACCTGACCCGCAGAACAACCCTAACAAGGAAAAAACGGATAAGCCGAAGGAAAAAACGACCGATAAGAATACAGAGACAAAGGAAAAGACGGATAAGACAAAAGAAAAGCCAGATAAGACAAAAGAGAAACAGGAAAAAAAATAAACATGAAAAAACTCTGTCCTTCAATACTCTCGGCGGATTTCGGAAAACTTGCCGAGGAATTAAAAGCTGTTGAGTCCGCCGGAGCGGACGTGATACACTGCGATATTATGGACGGGCATTTCGTACCGAACATAACATTCGGACCGGATGTCGTAGCGAAAGTCAACAGCATTACGGAACTTCCGCTTGACGTACACCTGATGATTAATTCACCGGAGAAGTACATAAAATCGTTCCGCGACGCGGGCGCCGATTACATTTCCGTGCACATTGAAAATAATTATCACATTAACAGGCTGGTCAGTCAGATAAAGGATACCGGGGCGAAGGCAGGAGTCGTTATAAATCCCGCAACGCCGGTCAAAGCTCTCGAATACGTCCTCGAATATGCCGATTTCGTACTCGTGATGAGCGTTAATCCCGGTTTCGGCGGGCAGAAGTTCGTTTCCAATTCGCTGAAGAAAGTCCGCGAGCTGAAAGATATAATCAATAAGAACAATTATAACTGCATCATAGAGATAGACGGCGGAATTGGACCGGCGAATATTAAAGAAGTCTCCGATGCCGGCGTCGATATGTTCGTAGCCGGTGCGTCGGTTTTCAAGGCAAAAGACATAGCTGGCGCAGTCAAAGAATTGAAAAAACTTATATCCTGATGATAAACGTTTTCT
>CAIKZJ010000338.1 GCA_903831845.1 uncultured Ignavibacteriota bacterium | reverse complement strand
ATCGACATGGTGATGGGAAACACAGATCTTACTCCGTGGGATATGGGGACTTTCGGCTCGATGTCGACTCCGTATTTCGGCGCAGAACTCAGAAAAGCCGGAGCGAAAGCGCGGAAGGTGCTTCTTGAAATGGGTTCGGAATTTCTGAAGGTTCCCGCGGAAAATTTATTTATAGAAGACGGGGTGATTTATAATAAGACGAACAGAAACATAAAAGTATCATATGCCGAACTCGCTAAAGGCAGCAGGATTGAAAGGCAGGTAAGCGGGGAAGCTGAAATTAAAAAGCCTTCCGAGTTCAAAGTCATAAACAAAAGTTACATGCGCAGGGACGCGATGGAGAAGGTAACTGGAAAAGCGAAGTATACTGCCGATATTCAGCTTAACGACATGCATTATGCGAAAATACTCAGACCGCCCGCGCATGACGCTAAACTTATTGATGCAGATTTCTCAGAAGCTGAAAAAATCGAAGGCGTTATAATAATCAAAGAGCCTGACCTTATCGCTGTGCTTCATAAACTTCCCGATGTCGCGGAAAAAGCTCTGTCGCTTTTAAAGGCAAAATATGATGTTCCTGAAATAAAGTACGACGACAAAACAATTTTCGACCACTTGATGAGCAATGTGCCTGACGGCAAGACAGTAGCCGAAGGCGGGAACCTTGCTTCGGGTGAAAAAGAATCAACATCTGTTATTGAGGAAACATATTACAACGATTATGTAGCTCATTCGCCGATTGAGCCGCATACAGCAACTGCGAAGATTGAGAACGGTAAAATTTCGGTCTGGGCATCGACGCAGACGCCTTTCAGGGCGAAGGACGAGGTTGCCAAGGCGCTTGATATGCTGCCTGAAAATGTTTGCATACTTCCGCCGTTTCTCGGCGGCGGGTTCGGCGGGAAATCGAGAAACCTGCAGGTGGTCGAAGCGGCGAGGCTCGCGAAACTTAGCGGTAAACCCGTGCAGGTAGCGTGGACCAGGAAAGAAGAATTCTGTTATGATTCATTCCGCCCTGCGGCGATTATAAAAATTAAATCGGGTATCTCGGATGAAGGAAAAATAAAACTCTGGGACTATCACGTTTATTACGCTGGTGAAAGAGGCTCGAAGCAGTTTTATGATATACCGAACAATAAAACCACAGCGTACAGTCCCGCATCAGGCAAAACCGGGTATCACGTTTTCGCTACTGGACCTTGGCGCGCACCCGGAGCGAATTCAAACACATTCGCGCGCGAATCGCATATAGATATTATGGCGGCGAAAGCGGGAATCGACGCGCTTGAATTCCGTCTTATGAACCTTACGGACGAAAGAATGATACGAGTACTGAAAACCGCCGCGGAGGAATTCGGCTGGAAGCCCGGAAAACCGCAGAGCGGAAGAGGCTGGGGAATTGCGTGCGGGAATGAAGTAGGCACTTATGTGGCTACAATCGCTGAACTTGAAGTGAACAAATCTACGGGTCACGTGCAGGTGAAACGCGTCGTATGTGCGCAGGATATGGGGCTCGTTATAAATCCTCAGGGCGCGACACTTCAGATGGAAGGATGCATTACAATGGGACTGGGCTACGCCCTGACTGAAGGAATACATTTCAAAGGTGAGGAAGTGCTTGACGTGAATTACGATACCTACAGCATTCCGAGATTCTCATGGCTGCCGGAGATTAAAACGATTCTGATTGACAACAAGGAAACCGCTCCGCTCGGAGGCGGAGAGCCCGCTATCGTGAACATGGGAGCCGTTGTCGCAAACGCGATATTCGACGCGACAGGCGTGAGGATGAGGCAATTGCCGATGACTCCGGAAAGAATTCTCGCGGAGTTGAAGAAACAGTAAAACTTAATGTGCGGTTAAAGGTCGTTCAGAATGGTGAACTTCATCCCGTCGAGTTCTTCGGGATTTTCGTCTATAGATTTTATATCGAATTTTCCGATGCGTGTTCTTCTGAGTGTCTTGAGGTATGCGCCGACACCGATTTCCTTCCCGAAATCGTTTGCGAGCGAGCGTATGTAAGTGCCTTTGGAAACCGACACGAAAAACTCCACTTCGGTTTCCGAAATTCTTTTTAATTTGAAATCGTTGATAAGTACTTTTCTCGGCTCAAGAATTACCTCGCGTCCTTTTCTGGCGAGTTTGTAAACGGGCTTGCCGTTTTGTTTTATGGCCGAGTGTATAGGGGGAGTCTGGAGAATTTCCCCTGTGAATTTTTCCCTTGCTGAATTAATAAGTTCATCCGTAACGGAAGAAGTATCTGTTATATTTTCTTCCGAAGATTCAGTATCATAGGTCGGGGTGGTGGCGCCTATTCTGAAGGTACCTGTATAGTCTTTATCTGCGCCGATTAGTTCTGTAATAATTTTTGTTTTCTTTCCCGTGCAGATAATCAGCAGGCCCGTGGCTCTGGGGTCGAGCGTACCGGAGTGTCCTGCTTTTTTAATGCTGAACACTTTCTTCATCTTGTTAATGACCTTTGCCGAAGTCCAGTCCAGAGGCTTATCGGCGAGAATCACCCTGTTATCGTACCTGTTTATAATTTCCATTTTGCAAAATACCCGTTTTGGCTGGCAAATGTAATGGAAAATTCACTATTGCATATCAAAATATTTATTTTATTTGTTATCGCTTTGCGTTCTTTGCGGCTTCGCTGTAAGAAAAATTCTGCTAACAGATATAACCGCAAAGACGCAAAGTACTGGCTACTAACTGATGAGAAAACCGTAAAAACGATAGAGGTTATTTTGATTCTATAAGAGTGGTAGAACTAAACATTGAAAAAAATAATAAATATCGGTATATTTAATGTTGAAGTTTTATACAGAGAGATGGCTGAGCGGTCGAAAGCGGCGGTCTTGAAAACCGTTGTGGCGGCAACGTCACCGGGGGTTCGAATCCCTCTCT
>CAIKZJ010000337.1 GCA_903831845.1 uncultured Ignavibacteriota bacterium | reverse complement strand
TACGCAGAGAATAATCGGCTCGGACATAATGATGCCTCTCGACGAATGCATCGCTTATCCCGCGACTCACAAGCAGGCGGAGAAAGCCCTAGCTAGTACGATTGACTGGGAAAAGAAATGCCTCGAAGAGTTGAAAAACACTGAACCGCTCTACGGTCACGACCAGCATCTGTTCTGTATAGTTCAGGGAAGCACTTTCAACGATCTTAGAAAGAGAAGCATTGAGGAACTTTGCGGCCTGGATTACAGCGGCTGCGCGATAGGCGGACTTGCGGTTGGCGAGGAAAACGAAATGATGTACGACGTTACCGATTTCTGCACGGATATAATGCCGCAGGAAAAGCCGCGATACCTGATGGGTGTCGGAACGCCCGTAGATATTCTCGAATCGGTCGAAAGGGGAGTCGACATGTTCGACTGCGTGATGCCGACAAGGAACGCGAGGCACGGAAGAATATTCACGACGTACGGCGAGATAAACATAAAGAACGCGAAGTACGCTGATAATTTTGACATGATTGACGATAAATGCCTTACGTATACTTCGAAGAATTTCTCTTTCGCGTATTTAAGACACCTGTTCATGACGAAGGAAATACTCGGAGCGCAGCTCGCTTCGATTCACAACATAGGTTTTTATCTTAAACTGATGGAGGACATCAGGGAAGCAATAAGCAACAACAGTTTTAAAGAGTTTAAAAAAACATTTTTATCAAATTATAATACAAAAAAATAAAATGGAATTATTCGGAATTTTTATGCAGCAGCAGCCGGGAGGAATGGAATCATTGCTCTCTACTATCGTACCTTTTCTTCTTATAATAGTGGTATTCTACTTCCTTATATTGAGACCGCAGCAGAAGAGACAGAAAGAAAGAGCCAAACTTCTTGAAGGCGTAAAGAAAGGCGATAAGGTTATCACGGCAGGCGGTATTCACGGCGTCGTTGAAGGCGTTGAAGACAAGACAGCGCTCGTAAAGATAGCTGACAACGTAAAAGTGAAGATTGAAAAGACCGGCATCTCGACGATAGTCGGCATTATGGAACCCGAGAAAAAATAAATTCTGAAGAAATGAAATCCGTTTCAAAATCCGGTTTAAGCACTATCGAATCCGCTGTCGAAGACTTCAGGAAAGGCAAGATCATTATCGTAGTCGACGACGAAGACAGGGAAAACGAAGGGGACATGATATTCTCCGCGGAGAAATCGACTCCCGAACTCGTAAACTTTCTCGTCCGCCACGCGCGGGGCCTTATCTGCGTTCCTATGGAAGGGAAGCGTCTGGAAGAGCTGGACGTGGAAATGATGACGAATTACAACACGTCGCTGCACGAGACCGCGTTCACTATAAGCGTGGATTACCTGATAGGCACGACGACCGGAATATCGGCTTTTGACAGGCATAAGACCATCAAAGCCCTCATAGGCAAGAAAACAAAGCCGTCCGACCTCGGAAAGCCGGGACATGTTTTCCCGCTTCGTTCCGAAACTGGAGGCGTTCTTAAAAGAGCCGGGCATACCGAAGCCGCGGTCGACCTTGCGAAACTCGCGGGGCACTATCCCGCTGGCGTGCTGTGCGAGGTCATGAAAGAGAACGGCGAGATGGCGAGACTGCCTGAACTCATGGAGATAGCCGAAAAGTTCAAACTCAAGGTTATATCCATACGCGACCTTATTCAGTACAGGTTAAGGAAAGACATTCTGGTTGAAAAGCTGACAAACGCCAGTCTTCCGAGCAGGTTCGGCAATTTCAACATAAACGTGTACAGAAGCCTTGTCGACAACAAGGAACATGTTGCCCTCGTCAAGGGTAATATAAAGACGAAAGAGCCCGTTCTTGTGCGCGTGCATTCGGAATGCATGACAGGCGACATATTCGGCTCGCTTCGCTGCGACTGCAGGGAACAGCTGACCAAATCGATGGAAAAGATAGAAAAAGAAGGCCGGGGCGTCCTGCTTTATATGAGGCAGGAAGGAAGAGGTATTGGATTGGTTAATAAAATTAAAGCATATAAATTACAGGACAACGGCAAGGATACCGTGGAGGCCAATATCGAACTCGGCTTCAAGGCCGATTTGAGAGATTACGGTATCGGAGCCCAGATTTTAAGGGATTTAGGCGTAAAGAAAATCAACCTCCTGACTAACAATCCGAAAAAAATTGTAGGACTTAACGGTTACGGTCTTGAAGTGGTTAACAGGATTCCGATTGAAGTTGAAGCCAACCATATCAATGTGAAGTATTTGCGGACGAAGAGAGACAAGATGGGGCATATGATTTTACAAAAACAAAAAACAAAAAGGAAAAAATAAAAAATAAATGGAACAAGGTATTGTTTATTTAAGGCGCAGCAGACTCGTTGAGCTCGAAGAGAAGCTCAGGGACCTCAAGATGAACGAGAGGAAAGCCATCGCGGAAAAGATTGCCGAAGCAAGATCGCACGGCGACCTTTCCGAAAACGCCGAGTACGACGCGGCCAAGGAAGCGCAGTCGCACCTTGAGCTTAAAATCGGCAAACTCGAAAACCTTCTCTCGAGAGTCAAAATACTCGAAAAGGACGATATACCCGACGATGAGGTCTTCGTGCTTACGGACGTGAAAGTAAAAGACCTTAAACACGACGAAGTAATAACTTACACGCTGGTATCTCCCGACGAAGCGGATTTTGAACTCGACAAGATTTCAGTTATCTCTCCTCTCGGCAAGGCTCTGATGGGAAAGAAAGTCGGCGATGTCGTGAAAGTTGAAGTGCCTGCAAGCGTTCTTGAATATAAAATTCTCGAAATAACAAAATAAAACTATGTTTTATAAAAAATTCTCCGAAATAAAAGTAGGAGTTTTTGTGTTTATTGCGGTGATAATCGTTGCCTCCACCTTATTCTGGGCGAAGGGGTTCATGTTCGGCAAGGACAAACACGACCTCGTCGTTTATTTCAGCGCGGTCAGCGGACTTAATTTCGGCGACCCCGTTACAGTTAACGGCGTCAACAAGGGAAAAGTGATGAAGATAGAACTCGAAGGAGATTCCGTAAAGGTAACGTTCGCGCTCGAGAAAGACGTAAAGATAAAATCGGACTACAAGATTGAAATTTCATCGCCCGAACTGATGTCGGGCAAAGCTATATACATTAAACCGGGCAAAACGGGAAACGAGATAGATTACAAGGCGCCGCTGAAAGGCACTAACGGAAGCGACATCGCCTCGATGATGAGCACTGTGACCGACCTCTCGGGAGACGTTAAAACCCT
>CAIKZJ010000336.1 GCA_903831845.1 uncultured Ignavibacteriota bacterium | reverse complement strand
TTGAACTGGGAATAAAGGAAATCACGCTTGCGAGCTACTCGCTCCGCGAGGGGATAATCTTCGACACGATAGACAAGGAACACAAGGCGCTCGAGTCGGCCGACGTAAGCAACGTCAGATACAGAAGCATAATAAACCTTGCCAGGCAGTGCAATTATGACGAGCCGCACACCGTGAAAGTCCTGCGGTTCTGTGAAACGATTTTCAACAGTATAAAAGACAGGTTCGAGCTGACAGAAAGGGACAGGGAGTTTCTCGAAGCGGCATGCCTGCTTCACGACATAGGGCACAGTATATCGCAGTCGCAGCACCACAGGCACTCTTACTATCTTATAAAGAACTCCGAGCTTCTCGGTTACAACAACGACGAAATAGAAATCATAGCGAACATCGCCCGTTACCACAGGAAATCGCATCCGAAACAGAAACACGCCGACTATTACAAGCTTTCGGCTCTCAACAAGCGCCGTGTGAGGATGCTTGCGGGCATTCTCCGCATAGCGGACGGTCTCGACAGGGGACACAAGGGGATAATCGAAAAAATAGAAATCTCCATGAACGCGCCCGAGTATAAAATCAAAACGTACCCGCGTGACGGATTCGATCCGACGCTTGAAATATGGGGCGCGGATATGAGGAAAGGCCTGTTCGAAGAAGCGTTCGGATACAGCGTGGTTGTGGAGTGATATAATTCACCACTGATAATACAGAAAATAAAAATTTTTCTGCCTTAATATTTGTTATACATTTGACTTATTGTTTACCTTTTCATTTTAATTTGATGAATTATATAGGTATTTTTATTTACTAAATCTTACGAAACAGCTATGAAAATCGGAATTACGTGTTATCCCACATACGGAGGAAGCGGTGTGGTTGCAACCGAACTCGGAAAGACTCTCGCAATGAAAGGCCACGAAGTGCATTTTATATCATACGCCATGCCGACAAGGCTGACTTCTTACGTCGGGAATATTTTTTATCACGAAGTAGAGATGTACAAGTATCCCGTGTTCGATTATCCGCTTTACTCTATCGCCCTGACGAGCAAGATGGTTGAAGTCGTGAAGTTCCACGACCTCGACCTGATTCACGCCCATTACGCCATACCTCACGCTTCGAGCGCGTACATGGCTAGAGAAATACTTAAAACGGAAAAGAAGAATTCGAAGGATATAAAAATAATTACGACGCTTCACGGTACGGACATCACGCTTGTAGGCCTTGAGCCGAGTTTTCTGCCGACAATGAGGTTCAGCATAGAGCAGTCGGACGGAGTTACAGCGGTTTCAAAATACCTGAAGGACAAGACGATTTCAAACTACCAGATTGACAAGGACATAGAGGTTATATACAATTTCATCGATACCGATAAGTACAAGAGGAAGAAAATGACCGAGTGCAACGTCTTCAGGAAGAATCTCGTTAAGCCGGGCAACAAGGTGCTGGTGCATACTTCGAATTTCAGACCGGTTAAGAGAGTTGACGACGTAATAAAGATTTTTGCGAAGGTGCGTGAGAGCGTGCCGTCCAATTTGCTGCTCATCGGGGACGGTCCCGAGAGAAGCGCTTGTGAAAGACTTTGCAGGGAACTCGACCTGACGGATTACGTGAAATTCATGGGCAAGCAGGAGTCGCTGGTGGAAATACTTTCGCTTGCGGATCTGTTTCTGATGCCGTCGCAGTCGGAGAGTTTCGGGCTTTCTGCTCTCGAAGCAATGAGCTGCGAGGTGCCTGTTATTTCGTCCAGCGTCGGAGGATTGCCCGAGTTAAATCTACACGGCGAGACGGGTTACATAGCGGAAATCGGCGATGTCGAAAGGATGGCGAAGTATGCGGTTGAACTGCTGACGAACGAGAAGAAATACAAACTCTTCGCGAAAGCGGCAAGGGAAAGAGCGGAGTTCTTCAACGAAGAAAAAGTCGTGAGCGTGTACGAAAAGTTTTATGAAAAGACGCTGGGGAAATAAGAGTAGTTACACAGAGATACACAGAGGAGAATCATAGAAAAACAACTAATTACTAATTATTAATTTACTAATTACTAATTATCTCTTCGTTGGTTTATCCGTCCGCAGTATGAATCCGGGCAATGTAAGAAGTACGGTGCTCATCTTCGCTTCCGGCACATACTGGCCTTTCGGATATTTTTCGATTCTTATCTTTGAGACCTTCTGATTCTCGTCGAATGAAATAAACATATTCTCGCCGTTAACAAGATTGACGCCGTTCGCCTTGTAATTTTCGTACGCAAAATAAATGCTGGAAGATTTTTTGTAAACCTCTACCGCTTTAATCGAATCGTTCTCGAAGATTATCTTTATATCAAATCCCGTTATCTGGTCGAACCTGTTCCTGAATGTCGTGTCCCTGTTCATTACGAGAAGGAATGAATTCTTTGTACCGGGCATTTCTTCAAGTTTCCTGGCATAAACGGTCTTCAGTTTCCGGTTGTACAGTTCCGCATATATTGAGTCGGCAGTAAGCTGAAGATTATCCTGCCAGACAACGGGTTTCGGGAAAAGGGAAATGATGTCGTAATCTTTCCTGTCCGTTCTCGAAAACACCGCAGTATCGCTCTTGGCAAGAAAATTCCCGCGTATTATCTCGACGTTTTCCTTTGCAACGTATTTTTCGGGCGGCGTCCTGAAAGTCTCGAGCAGTTTGCTGTATATGAAAAGCGTGTCTTTCTCGTTTTCGACCTGCATCAGCCTCGCGTTGTCGCGAACGAAAGCGTATTTCGAAGCCGAATAGTTTTCGGCGTAATTGCCGGTGACTACAAGGTTGTTCCGGAGATTCAGCATTTTGACGTTGCTGACAGCGATGCTTTTCTTTTCGAATGAAAGGTCTGTCAGAGTGTCGGAATAGATTACGGACGAGTCTTTCTCCACGCTTACGTTTTTGTAAGCAAAAGTTTTTCCGCTTCGTTTCAGGAAATCTATGTTCTCTGCTTTTATTATCGCCGAATCCGAATTGACCACTACGTTTCCCCGTGCGTATGAATCTTCAGTGTTCCGCATGTAAGTCAGCTCGTCGGATGTGATCCTGTACGCGGGATTTATAATTATCACGTCACCGGTGAAAATTGCTTTTGCTTCGCTGAAGTAATAAACGCCGTGATTCGCTCGCAGCGTGGCGTTCGGGTCCTTGAGAGTAACGGTTCCTTCGCAGATCGCCTTTTTGTCGTTTCCGTAGTAAGTCGCCTTGGATGTGAAGAGCGAGAGTGTGTCCTGGTAAATGCGCACGTTTCCGCGGAGTTCAACCCAGTTACCGTCGATGTGCTGGACAGCGTCATCGCAGTAAACGTTTACGTTGCCCTGAACGAAGTGAACGTTGCCTGAAGCTTCCCTGACCGTTTTGCCTTCGATGACCTTGCCTGTAAGTTTATCGCTTTTCTTCAGCTCTATTTTATCCTGCGCATACGCGGCGGTGCCGAGCAGAAAAACTATCAGCAGTATTCCCGCAATCCTTTTAATCATTTCGAGAACACTCCCGTTACTTTATAAATAGTGTAGTTCTTGAGGTTCTGGTCCGATTCGAACCCTATGCCTTCGATATCCTCTTTTGGGGTTTTTATTTTTACATAGACGTCGGTCGAGACCCTTTGCGACTTGTTGTTCCAGAGGAGTTTCTGCGTGTTGAGTATGCTTCCTTCCTTGTTAACGACAACTACGCTGTCGTATATCTCAATATCTTTCGACGGCTCGAGAACCTTGCCCCTCTTGCTTGTCAGAGTAGAAACCTTTTCGCCGTTCTTGAAGAAATCAACCGTCGCGCCGCTGTCGATGAGAGTATAACCTTTTTTGTTGTAAACCGAAATATGGCCGGCTTTGAGAACTGCCTTTACGTTTCCGGAATCGGAGAAAGCGACAGACGAATTCCAGCTTTCCTGTTCGGGAATGTCTTCGGCATTCAGGTCTGTTTTGGGAGGGCCGAATTTGTTTTCGCAGGAATATAAAATCAGCGCGAGAAATAAAATATGATACAGGAGAATTTTCATCAAAGCCCCAGTTCAACGAGCGTATGTATGTGCAGCATGCCCGCGAGTTTTTTCCTGTCGGTTATTAGCAGCTGTGTGATTTTATTCTTTTCCATTATTTCCAGAGCCGCTTTCGCGAGAATTTCCTTGTGAGCTGTTTTCGGAGATTTGTTCATGAAATCCGCGGCCTTCATGTTCCTAACGTCGACGTCCTTTTCGAGAAGCCTTCTGATGTCTCCGTCGGTAACTATTCCTTCTATCTTATCGCCGTTCATGACGACTGCGCAGCCCAGGCGTTTCGAGGAAATCTCGTAAATTATGTCTTTCAGGCGCGTGTCCTTACTCACAAGAGGAATGTCCTTGCCGCTGACCATAATATCTTCAACCCGCAGAAGGAGCTTCTTTCCGAGAATTCCTCCCGGATGCAGGAATGCGAAATCTTCCTTGGTGAAACCGCGTCTCTGCAAAAGCGATACGGCGAGAGCGTCGCCTATCACAAGAGTAACAGTGGAGGATGAAGTCGGCGCCAGATTATGGGGGCAGGCTTCAATTTTTACCGATGCGTCTATGACGATATCGGTACTCTTCGCAAGAGTAGAGTCAGTGTTTCCGGTTATAACTATAATTTTAGTCTTGAGATTTTTCAGATACGGAATCAGGTTGTTCACTTCGTCCGATTCGCCGCTCTTGGAAATCAGAATAATGACATCGCCTTCTTCTATAATGCCGAGGTCGCCGTGAATGCTGTCGGCCGAATGGAGAAAGACGGAGTGTGTGCCGGTCGAATTGAACGTCGCGACGATTTTCTGAGCGACTATGCCCGATTTTCCTATTCCCGAAATCACGATTTTGCCTTTGCAGTTATAAATGGCATTTATGGCTTTCAGGAAAATTTTTCTGAACTTATTGTCAGAGAAGCGTCTTTCAAGCTCTGAAATCGCTCTTTTTTCCTTGGATACTACTGTTTTCGCGTTAAGCAGGTCTTTTTCCATGTATTTAAAATATTCCGATATTAGGTAAGATTCAAGAGAATTTCTATTCAGAAGAATCAAGAATATTAAATGCACTAATGCAGAGAAAGATCTTTCGATTCAGATTACGCATTGGATTGTAATGTATTACGATAAATGCGAAATTGAATAAAATTATATAATTAATGAGCGGAGAGTATAAAAAAGGAAGTGAAGTTACGCTGAAGATTTCGGCGCTGTCAACGGAAGGCAAAGG
>CAIKZJ010000335.1 GCA_903831845.1 uncultured Ignavibacteriota bacterium | reverse complement strand
GCTGCGTTCGCGATTATGGTCGCACTTTATTACAGGGAGAAAACAGGCAAGGGACAGTTCGTTGACATCGCGATGCTCGATTCGATTATGCCTTACATGGGCTGGGTCGCGGCAAACCTCCTCATCGGCGGCAAGCATCCCGTGCTGATGGGCAACGACAACTTCACGGCGGCGCCATCGGGCACATTTGTGACGAAAGACGGATACATCAACATCGCGGCGAACAAGCAGGAACAGTGGGAAGACCTCTGCGACGTGCTCGGCGTGCCGGAACTCAAGGAAGACGCGAGGTTCAAGGAACGCGACACGAGAAAAGGGAACAGAAAAGAACTCACGCCGCTTCTCGAAGCGAAACTGAAAGAAAAGGAAACCTCATTCTGGGCGGAAGCCTTGAACGCGAAGGGAATTCCTTCGGGCGAAATATTAAGCCTCGACGACGCGCTTCATCAGCCGCAGGTGGAATACAGAAAAGCGCTCGCGGAAGTCGATACGCCGGGAGTAGGGAAGATAAAAGTCTTCAACCTCACCGCGAAATTCGACAAGACAAACGGCGACGTTGACAGTCCTCCGCCGACGCTTTCGCAGCACACCGACGAAATCCTGAAAGAGCTGGGATATTCGGACGAAGAGGTGAAGGGGTTCAAAGAGAATAAGGTAGTTTAGTTCTTCTTGTTTGTCATCCCCGAATGATCTTGTCGGGGAACAGGAACAGCCTTTTTGCTTAGAGTCAGAAGTTAGAAGTTAGTAGTTAGAAGTTAGAAAGAAAAAGAGCGGGTAAAGAGCAAGAATCTAGAATTTATCCCGACGAGTCGGGACGCCAAGAACGCGGAATCTAGAATCTAGCTGCTGCTCTGATTGTTAACTGTTAAATGTTAACTGCTAAATGAAAAGAGCCCGCGTAGCGGGCGATATATTGGTAGAATATGGATTAATCACACACATACCCCTTAACGGCGAACGCCGTTAAGGGGCTCTTTTTTCCGCATATTGATTCGCCACGTTACGAAGCTGGGGCTTCGTAACGAGTAAAATACTAAAAATGCCTACTTACTCGCAAATAGTTATCTGTTAAAACTTGTCGTTGAAATGTGAATTCGGCTTTATGTAAAGAAATTTGTTTTCGTAATCGAAAATGAGGTTGAACCGCATCAGCGAGCCGTTTCCGAGAATTGCGTCGGCATTTTTTTGCTTCGATCTTACGCCTTCATCCGCAATAAACGCCGTAACTGAATTCAGTTCGTATTTGCCGATAATCAATTTCGTAACGGTACATTTTTTTCCGTAAATATCGCCGCTAAGCCCTCTGCCGATATAATAATCCTCGGTTTCTTCCGGATAGGGAAATTTCATGCGGGGTTTTTCAAGCAGCAGAACGGGGTCGCCTGCGGCAAAATCAATATACATCGAAAGTTTAACCGGTTCATTTTTGTCAATAACGACTTCAGCGTCAAGCCATGGGATATTATTATCTTTGAAATAAATCGGAACAGGCGTCCATGATTCATCAATTATCTTTTCATTCTTCTCATACAGAGTCAGAGTGTTATAATCATAATCAAATTCAGTCACATAATGTCCGAAAACCGAATAGCCGATAACGCCGTTTGTAGGAAAGCCTTTGAAAATATCGCTTTGAAGAACGATCAGCGGTTGATTTTTTATCACTGTATTCCCGATGCTGAATTCGGACGATTCGACCATCAAAGCCGTCTGCGTGCTGCCCGGGCCTGCTCCGCCCACATAGACGACCACGCCGCCGGACAGATTCAGGGAATCCAGGTAAGCTGTATTGTAAATCATCAGAGCGTCGTAGGCAAGGCCTGTATCAAAAATAATATTGGGAATGACGACATTTCCGACTTTCACGGCGACGAGAGTTTTGTTTCTTTCCGTTTTTATGGGAGTAATGTTCTTTTCCTGGCAGGATGCGTTTGAGGCAACCGCAAAAACAAGCAGAAATGAGGTAATTAAGCTTCTCATAATTCCCCGGGTTAATTAATCAAAGATACGAATTTCGAAAACGATTGTTTCGGGGCATTATCATGGCAGAAATTAAGAAAAACCTCACTTCAGACTGCCAACTTCAAACTGCTAACTACTGCTCTTTTCCCCTTTCAAAAAATCATTAATTTTCATAAATTTAAGGTTTATAAAATTGTATTTAAAAATGGCAAAACTCGGCAAAACTTTAACAAAATCGTCAAAAGCTACAACGGAAGAAAAACTGATGCTTTATTACTATAAAGCCCAGGAATACTTCAACGCGAATAAGAACAGGGTTTACACTATCCTCACCGTTCTTGTAGTGATTATAGCTGTTATATTCATCTATTTCAGAAACCAGAGCGCGAAGAATGAAACAGCCGCTCTCGAATTATCGAAGGTAAAACAGGTTTACGCGATGGATAACTTCCAGGCGTCGATAAACGGCGATTCGCTAGGCACTTTCAAGGGCCTTCAGTATATAGTCGATAACTACGGCTCGACCGAAACAGGCGAAACAGCGAAACTTATGCTGGCTAACTGCTACTATAACCTCCGCGATTTCGACAAAGCAGAAAAATACTACAGGGATTTCTCCGGCAAGAGCGATATTCTTAAAGCATCTTCATATGCGGGTATCGGCGCGGTTCTTGAAGCAAAGAATCAGTACAAGGACGCAGCAAGCTACTACGAGAAAGCTTCGAAGGTGAGCAAGAACCTTTATAACAACGACGAGTATATGTATTACCAGATAAGATGCCTTTATTTCGCGAACGACGTCGAAAATCTGAAGAAGACAGCGAAGGCGCTTAAGAGCGATTATCCGAAGTCGAAGTACCTCGGACTTGCCGCAAGATATTACACTGAAGACTAATTACAGCTATGAGCCTTAAAGAGAAGATCAACGAAGACCTTAAGAACTCGATGAAAGCGCAGGACGCTTTCAGGACGGAGACTCTGCGCAGCATCAGAGCCGAGATTCTCAAGATGGACAAGTCGGGCATGAACAGGGAAATGAACGAAGAGGAAGAACTGCAACTGCTTATGAGGCAGATGAAGATGAGGAAAGAGTCTATCGAGATGTTCGAAAGCGCAGGCAGGACTGATCTGGTCGAGAGGGAAACAAAACAGATGGAAATCATAAACGAGTATTTGCCAAAACAGATTTCCAGGGAAGAGGCCGAGAAAATCATATTCGGAATAATCGAAAGCACGGGCGCGTCTTCGCCGAAAGACATCGGCAAGGTGATGGGACCCGTGATGAAAGAACTTAAAGGTAAATTCGACGGTAAGCTAATACAGGAGATTGTTAAAAGCCGTCTGGGCGGGTAAGCCTTGAATGCATTAGATATAATAATATTAATCCTCGTACTGCTCCCGGCGGTATTCGGATTAAAGAAAGGCCTGCTTAAAAGCATTTTTTCAATAGCGGGCATAATACTTGGAATAGTGCTTGCCGTGAAATTCAACACCGGCGCGGCTCTCGTGCTGAAGAGCATAATCAAAGACCCCAAACTCGTACAGGTGATATCTTTCGCCTCAATAATCCTGCTTACGTATCTTATAGCGATTTTCATCGCAAGCAAGCTTTCAAAACTTAATTTCATATCAGAGACGCTCGATAAAATCGGCGGTTTCGTGTTCGGCGGCCTTAAAGGCCTGCTTTCGGTAAGCATCCTGCTGATCCTTATGGATACTTATTCGATGCTTCCCGTTTCGCAGAAGAACAATTCGGCGCTTTATCCTTACGTTTACAACACAGCGCCGTCGATGTACAATGCGGTCAAGAATGTTCTGCCTTTCTCGCGCAAGGATTTCGACGAGGTAATGAATTTTCTCAAAAGCGACACAACAAACGTAAAGAAGTAGAACGTGGATATTAGGGGATTACATAAGAAACTGGAGTTCGACAAGATTCAGGACAAGCTCCTGAATTACTGCTATTCCACTCCCGGCGCGGAAAAAGTCAGCGGCATACAATTTTTCACTTCTAAGAATTTTCTCCTCAAGGAGTTCGATAAACTAAGGCACGTCAAGGAGATTCTCGAATCGGGAAGCGACCTGCCTCTCGAAGGACTGAAGGACATAAGAGATTCGCTTGAAAGGCTCCGTATACCCGGCAACTACATACAGCCCGAGAAGTATTTGTGGATAAAGGAATTCCTCCGCATTGGCCGTCTGGTGAAGTCGATGATAAGCAATCTTTATGAGGACGGCAACGAGCTTAAAATACTCACTTCGTCGCTTTATACAGATAAAGTCCTTGAACACAACATCGAATCAATAATCGACGTCAACGGAGCGGTTAAGGACACGGCGTCGCGCGACCTGAAGAAGATCAGGGGAAACCTGATAGAGAGAAGGGAAGCGCT
>CAIKZJ010000334.1 GCA_903831845.1 uncultured Ignavibacteriota bacterium | reverse complement strand
GTCTGCAGCTGTGACCACTGAAGAAGGTTAGTCACCAGCTGAAAAAGGTTTCTTGAGACGGTGTGGAGGTCATGGACAATTTCCAGTCTCTCCTCATCAGAATATCCTTTATATCCCATTGCAAGAAGTTCTGTATAGCCGAGCAGGCCGTGGAACGGGCTCTTAAGGTCGTGAGCAAGAATGGAGAAGAACTTGTCTTTTGCAGCAACAGCTTTTTCCAGTTCGTCATGACTTAGTTTCAGTTTCGCTTCACCTGTTTTTCTTTCCGTAATATCCCTTACAAGAGAGCAAATCGCGGTTTTTCCCGCATAATCAATCCTCGTGATATTCACTTCAACGGGGACCGAGGTGCCGTCCTTCCTGATATGCCGTGTTTCATTTATCTGAAGGGCGCCGTCGTTCGTCAGCCTAGAGAATCTCCCGTTAATATTTTCTTTCGTATCATCGACAATTTCATACAGCGATCTATTCTTCAGTTCTTCCTTGGTGAATCCCAGCATTTTCTCGTAGCTTTTATTAGACTCGATTATTGTTTTTGTCGCCGCGTCGAACATAACCACGCCCTCGTCGGTCTGTTCAATAACCGACCTGTATTTCTCCTCGCTTTCGCGCAGCGCTTTTTCGACGATCTTTTTAATTTCAATTTCCCTGTTAAGTTTCCTGTTGTATTTTCTTGTAATTCTGTAATTCATGAGAAATGAAAATACAAAAAGGATAAATATGAGACTGAATAAAATAAACCACCACTTAAGATACAGAGGACGCTGAACTGTTATCGTCCCGGAGGTGTAAATACCGGACCACTCGCTGCCTTCATTCCTGGCGGAGACAATCAGTCTGTAATCACCCGGTTTCAGATTGTTGTATTTAACGCTACCTATATCGTCCTGCGACATGATATTCCATTCGCTGTCGAATCCTTCCAGCTTAACGCGGTACGAGAGAAGTCCTTCGTTAATATAAGAAAGACCCCTGAATATAAAAGTCAGAGTATTATCGGAATTATCGACGCTAATATCGTCTCCGGGGTTATACAAGCGTCCTTTGCTGTCGTAGACACTGATAAACTTCACCGAAGGAACAACACCCGGGTAATGCACGTCGTTTATTCTGGAAACACCTGCTTCGGTCCCGACCCAGATATCGCCGCTCTTTGATATAAGAAGAGCTGACCTGTTTATTTCGTCGCCGGCAAGTCCGTTATCCCGCTTGAAAATTTTCCTGCCGCCGTCTTTTACCATGTTTAACAGCCCGTTATTCGTTCCTATCCACAAGTCTCCTCTTGAATCGCTCTTAATGACATATACAGGCAAATTGACGTCGTACAGGGCGCTGTGAATTATTGAGTCACCCTGTATTTCGAAAATTCCATCCAGACCTCCCGCCAAAATCCTCCCGTCATTATCCCTGAACAGCGTGTATAGATTCGGAGGCAGGACCTTATCCGGATGGGCAAGTTCTTTTACCTCACCGTTACGTATCCTGAATGCACCGGATAATCCTATTACATAAAGGTCGTTCCCTATTTCATAAACTTTCCTGTATGAATTCCGTAATTTTTCCTGCGAAAATAATTTTTTTATCTTACCGTTTTCAAATATACACAATCCCGAACCTGTCATGACGAGAATTCTTCCATCTTTGGTGCAAATTACGCTGTTAATGGTTGCCCTGTCTTCGCTCCGGAACCAATCAATCGAACCGGTTTCGCTGACTTTACCCAGCCCCATTCTGCTTGCCGCAATCCAGGCGTTATTCCTGTCGTCTACACAGAGGTCCTGTATTCTTGATGAATGGTGGACATAATCTTTTCGCGAAACAAAATCTTTTTTTATGAAATTGCTTCCGTCAAAAATGGTGAGTCCCGTATTATGGCACAAAATAATCCTTCCGTTTCTGAACTCTGCAATTCCAGTAACTTCTGACTCCAGAAGCCCGTTGCCGGCGTTGTAGCTTTCGATATCAAGATTTCTGAATTTGTCCGTTCCTCTCGTGTCCGTAATCCAGATGTTATCTTCCCTGTCGACCATAAGCGAAGTAAGCCCGTCGGTAGTAAATCCGTTCTTTTTGGTTATTTCCCGGACACTCCTTGTCTGCCTGTCTGCAATATACTTACCCCACTCATTCCCGAACACAATATATTTTTTTGTAGCGGCTATTGCAAAGAACTGCAGGCTTGAGATGCTCGGAAGCGTGAAATTACCCGCAAAAATATTATACTTCCCGTTTTTCAAATAACCGACCTGCTTCGTTTCAAGAAGCCAGATTTTAACTGAGCCGTCCGGTTCTGTTTCAGGAAATCCGTCTAAAACCGGCTGTCCGTTTGTCAGCGATGAGTATGAATAATCAACATTATTTCCGTCGTAAGTTATCAATCCTCCGTTAGTGCAAATATAAAACATTCCGTAATTGCTGAAGAGATT
>CAIKZJ010000333.1 GCA_903831845.1 uncultured Ignavibacteriota bacterium | reverse complement strand
ATAATCGATTCTGCTATTTTGTATTTGTAATCGACTTCGTATTCGTTCAGGTATTTTTCTATATCGGTTCTGTTAAGAATCATCGCTTTGCCGATATCGAGAATTATTTCGGAAATGCCTTTAGACTTCCTATGCGGCAGTGGTTTTGTCTGGTCTATTATGTTATAGAGCGGAAAAGACAGAAAATCAGTCGAAGTGTCATGGAGGACGACGAAACAGAATTCCGCATAAATCACCTTTTTAATGTTCTCATGAATGCGAAGCAGAAGTTCCTCAAGACTTTCTGTATTCAGAATATCCTGATTTATCTGGAAAATCACCTCTTTTTCCATGGCGGCAAGACGCGTACGTTGCCTGATACGATATTCCGCCAGTTCCCTGTCGATTGCGGGAAGCAGTCTCTTCAGACTGTCTTTCATAATATAATCCTTCGCACCCGACCTCATCATAGTTACTGCTATATCCTCGCCCACAGTGCCCGATACCATAATAAAGGGTATTTCAAGACCGAGCTCCTTTGTAATTTTCAATGCTTCAAGACCGTTGAATTTCGGTAGTGAAAAATCAGATATAATAAAATCCCACTCTTTTTTAAGAGCATTTCTGAATTCAGGAGCTTCCTGAACCCTTTCGTGATATATATCATAATTGCTTTTTTTGAGCTCGCGAATAAGAAGCGCGAAATCGTCTTCGTTGTCTTCTACTATTAGAATTCTGATTTTATTGTTCATATGTCTTTTTGAGAATTAGGAGGTTCATTCATTCCGAGCCAGAACAATCCGAGAGTCTGAACTACGTTATAAAATTTTTCAAGGTCAACAGGTTTCCTTATATAGCTGTTGGCGCCTGATTCATAACCCATTACGATATCGGCTTCCTGTTTAGAAGATGTAAGTATGACTACTGGAATAAGCTTTGTTTCTTCCTTTTCCCTTATCTTCTTCAGCACCTCTATACCGTTGAGTTTGGGCAGTTTCAGATCAAGCAGCACCAGAGACGGGTATTCATTCGGGTCCCTGTTTTCATGCTTGCCTCTTCTGAAAATAAAATCAAGCGCTTCGATGCCGTCTTCGGCGACAACGACTTTCAGGTTTAGGTTGCTTTTCCTGAATGCTCTTAAAGTAAGGGCAATGTCGTCCTGATTGTCCTCGACAAGAAGGATAAGTTTTTCATCCATAAGTATAAATTAATTTTTTGCATTCAAAGTAAAAAAGAATACGGCTCCTTTTTCTACTTCGCCCTGAGCCCAGATCTCGCCGTTATGCCTGTGCACGATCCTTAAGGCTGTTGCGAGTCCGATGCCCGTGCCAGGAAACTCTTTAACCGTATGCAGGCGCTGGAAAGCGCCGAACAGCTTGTTATAGTAAGTCATGTCAAATCCCGCGCCGTTATCCTTAACGTAATAAACCGTATTATCATCTTTCTTTAAAGAGCCGAACTCAATAATAATTTTATCTTTTTTCGAGCTGTATTTCCAGGCGTTGCTTATTAGATTTCCCAGCAGGATCCGCAAAAGATAAGGATCGCAGTAGCCGGCAATATTGTCGCCGATAATGAATTCCGATTTCATTTCCGGATTGTTTACTTTAAGTTCATCCGCAATTTCGTTTGCAATCGCGGACAGGTCCGTATCCTCGAATTTCAGTTCATATCTCGTAACACGTGAAAGTTTGAGCATCCCGTCAATAAGCTCGTCCATTCTCTTAGCCGCGTTTCTTATACGTTCAACATAATCCTTGCCTTCATCGCCAATTTTATCGCGGTAATCCTCATACAGGGCCAGGCTGAAGCCGTCAATGCTTCTTAACGGCGAGCGCAGGTCGTGTGAAACCGAATAACTGAATGCTTCAAGCTCCTTGTT
>CAIKZJ010000332.1 GCA_903831845.1 uncultured Ignavibacteriota bacterium | reverse complement strand
ATTCTGTACACTCTGCCGGTTATTTTAGCCGCTTCATTCATACTGAATCCTATTAGCACGGACGCTCTCATAATTTTCCTTATAGCGGTTTCTCTTATACTCATTATTTCCGCCGCCCTTAATTTCAAATTCCTGCATCCTATATCCGCCCACTTTTCAAGGACTTCAGGAAAAATAAAACACGACACAGAAAAACTCGAAGAGTACGAGGAGAAGATTCAGAAGATAAAAGATATTAGTGATGAATTCAGAGAGATAAGAAGAAATTTTCCGCCAAGCAGGGAGATTAACGAGATTACCGGCGCGTACGAGAACCTTATAGAGCGGCTTCTGGCGGAACTCGAAACTGCAAAGGTTTTCAAGGTTAACAGAAACGAATTCCTCGGCAACGTCGCGCACGAAATGAGGACACCCATTTTCGCCATTCAATTGTCGCTTGAAACTCTCGCCGACGGCGCGATTCACGACGATAAGGTAAACATGGATTTCCTGAACAAGGCTCTTAACCAGAGCAACAGGCTCAAATCGCTCGTAGACGACCTCATAAGCATTTCAAGATTCGAAGCGGGCGTCAGATTAAGCAAAAGATACTTCGCGATTAATCACCTCATTGAAGAGACAATTCACGAGCTCAACGGACTCGCGGAAAAAGGGAAAGTAACTCTCGTTCACAATTCCGGATTAAAAGATAATTCGCAGGTGCTTGCAGACGCGGAAAGAATCAAGCAGGTGCTCGTCAACCTTATCGACAATTCAATCAAATACACGCCCGAAGGCGGCACGGTTTCGGTCAGTACCGAGCGCGATGACAGAAACGTTATAATTACAGTTGAAGACACCGGCGCCGGAATACCGAAAGAAGACCTGCCGAGAATATTTGAAAGGTTTTACAGGGTTGATAAGACGCGGTCACGCGATATCGGCGGCAGCGGGCTGGGACTTTCAATCGTCAAGCATATACTCGAACTTCACGGTTCGCAGATTACAGCTGAAAGCACAGAGGGCAAAGGAACGAAGTTCAGATTCCCTCTCCCGCTTTGATCACCTCCCGCAAATACTCTTGTAATCGCAGTACTCGCATCTCTTAGCGTCCGGCGTTTTGCTGAACGGAATTTCGCTGCTGAATATTTCGCTTATCTTTGTTTTAAGTTCGTTTCCGAAAAGTTTAATATCTTCGGGATCAAAGAAATTTTCCGCCATCAGCTGCAACCCGTCAGTGGATATTTCTTTCAGCGCGTAGATGCCGGCATTCAGCTTTGCTCCGCCTTCGGCCAGAGACAGGAGATAAGCGTAGAAAAGCGTCTGGAAATTCGCCTTGTAATCGGGTCTCGTGAAAAGATTTTCGTAAAACTTATCGTCGTTTTTAAACGCTTTTAATTTCGAATCGCCCGTTTTATAATCGATGACAATCTTCACGTTTTCCGATTCGTCAATGCGGTCGACTTTCCCGGCAAGATTTAACGTGTGCTCATCTCCGCCTAAGTTCACAGTAATTCCCTTTTCGCACCATCTCTCAAGATCAAACACTTTAAACGGAATCCTTTTCCTTTCGGCTTCAAGAAATCTAAAAACCAGTTTTCGTATCACTGACTTATAAAGCGCGTTCCTGCCTTTTTCCGTCAGGTTAAGGTTCTTAAGCTCTTCCTTTCTGCCGAGCACATCATCAAAAATCTTGTCGAAATTATTTTCGGCAGTGTAGGTTATTTCTTCCAGCTCTTTTTTGTTAACGACTTTTCCAATATAAGGCTTATAAAGACTTCGAGCGACCTCGTGAAACACATTGCCGAACGAAGCAGTGCTTAATACTTCCTCAACCTTTTCCTCACCTTTCAGCTTAACCACGTTCCTGAAATAGAACTGAAGCGTGCAGTTTATGTACGCAGCCAGGTCGCTCGGCGAAAGCTTCACGATGTTCTTTTTCAT
>CAIKZJ010000331.1 GCA_903831845.1 uncultured Ignavibacteriota bacterium | reverse complement strand
CCCTGATTCACAGTTTTATTCATCTGGTTTCCGCCTACATTAAATCCTGTGGCGGCGCTCGTGAAATGCAGATAATTCCCGCCCCAGCCGGCAACAGTTGTCCAGACGCTGCCGCCGTTCGTGGTTCTGTAAAAAACATTATCCCCGACAAGGTAGACCGTATTCTGGTCAACAATAAAAACATCGGAAAACCTGTTTGACGTCGTAACCGACTGAGACATCCAGGTATTTCCGTAGTCGACAGATTTTTTCACCGTTCCGGCATCTCCGCAAACCCAGCCGATACCGGTGTTCGTGAATGAAATTGAATTAAGATTAACCAGCGTACCGCTTGTTTGTGTTGTCCAGTTTGTTCCGCCGTTGGTTGTTTTCAGAATTGTTCCGCTATTGCCCGCAATCCATCCGGTTGACGAATTAACGAAACACAGGGAATTAAGAGTGTTTGTTGTGTTGCCCGACTGCGGAACCCAGCCGGCGTTTAAACATTGAGACATCAGAAAAAGCATGAGAAACAGTGCCGGAAATTTAGCAGAGTAATCCATTTTGACGCCCTCCAAGAATATTTTTTAAAATACAACTTCGTAGTCTATTTAAAAAATAATTGCTTCCGACTGTAAAAAGGCTTTAAGGTAGTTATGCCGCCCCTTGAAGGTAGTTAAATTCTTTTCCAAATATACATGTAAAATCCATATATGAGTCGAAAAAGACGCCGGCTTTATTGGATTTTCCAATTTGATAATTCGGCCGCTAATAAAGTGTATTTCTCGTCAGACTAATTTCTGATTACTTTAACCCTATTTATCCCGCTTTTCTATTTTTACCATTTCTGAAAAGAAGGCGTTGTATTCCCTGTGCTTCTGCAGAATTTCGGCGCATTTCCTTAGTTCCTCTTTCGCGAAACCGGAGTCCTTGTCGAGCGTTTTGTATTTTTCAAGAACGCTCTTATCCGGATCGGTGGCAACGTATTTTATCTTCACCGGTTTTCCGTTTTCAAAATAAAAGTATTCTTCGCCATTGGTGTATTCGCCCTTTGTGCAATAAATGTAATATACGAGATTCCCGTTTTCATCGGAGTAATAATCTATCGATACGTTCTGGCTGGCGGCGATGTTGTATACGACGGATACTTTCAGGGGCGGTTTGTAGATATCAACGAATTCCGTCATGCCGTTTTCTTCTTTAAGTGAATCGCCGGGCTGCGTGTAATAAAATTTTATTGTCGTGTTTTGTTTTCCGATGGCTCTGACGTTCGATTCATAGTTGACGGTATGAACCATCGCGTATCCGGCATATTCGCCTTCCGGTGATAAGGCCGCATCAAGTTTGGCGCGGTATTTATCAATCCTTTCAACAAGAGCGTTCTGCGAAAACGCGTTCGAGACAAAAATCAAAACAAGCGTAAGAACAACCGCTGTCTTTTTCATAGTTATTATTTTATGGTTTCGTATTCAGTATCGATTTTATTTCTTCTTCTGAAAGAAGTCCTGCGGATTCAACCGCGTCAATCGCCTGATTAATTGAAACGTAAAAGTATCTTGCGCGGTCGTCCGGACATGTCAATGCGTTAAGCAGGTTGAAAACCGAATAGAAGAATTTTTCTGCGGCCTGCGGCAGCTTCCAGTCATCGTCCTGCATTGCGGTAACGGGCTCTTCAAATTCTTTCAGGAGATTCTCCGCTTCTATAAGCAGTTTTGTTTTTTTCTTTTCTTCCGATTCCGAAAAATATTTTTCCGCGCACTGCACAGCATTTTCAAGTATATCCGCGTCAACCTCGTGTTTCATCCAAACGACGGAATCCCTGTATGAGAGCTTTCCTTTTGCGGCGAACCGTTTCCATGCAGGCATTCCGGCCCTGATCAGCTTCAGAGCCAATTGAAATTTATTTATGTCGGTTAAACTGTTACAGAATTCCTCGAGAAGCATCGGATTTTGTTTCCCGTAATTTACTTAATTCGTTTGATTCTTCAAAATCGAAAGCCGCGGATGCATAACCGGGAGAAATAGTGGTTTTTTTGATTACAGAGCAACTAAATTTAAGCATACCGCCGGTAACAGACTTAGTTTCAAGCTTACATATTAGCATTCTTTTTATTCAATTGGACTTCAAAACACCGGTTACTTTCACCCAGCAGCGTATTTTAATAAATAATTTGAAAAATAATAATGAAATTTCAAATTATTTCAAATAATAAATTAATTTTATAAAATCTTTGCTGATTACTAATTTAACGACAGTTATAACCGTAAGTACTGTTATTGCAATACTTATAAAAATTTATAGAGTTCATTTGATGATTACTTTCTTTAATAAGTGTCTTTTGAACAAAAATCCGAAAAGAGTATTTTAACAGAAATTTTAAGTAATGAGTAATTATGTGGCTCGATTGCACCCGTGATCCCGTATACAGAAACACCTCCGTAAATGCATAATTACATGGTTTATACCCGGTACTTTTTACCATTTGTTTTCCAGGAAAGTATCCGTTGTGGTTGATATCTGTATTTTATTATCAGGAGATTCCTCTCAATGAAAAGAAAAGTTTTTGAT
>CAIKZJ010000330.1 GCA_903831845.1 uncultured Ignavibacteriota bacterium | reverse complement strand
GCCGACCCGCGCAAAGTACAGAATACGAAGAGTGTTTCTGTAATGACGTTCGAGGAAGCGGCGGAACTCGCATATTTCGGAGCGAAAGTCCTACATCCTTCAACTATTCAGCCTGCGGTCGAAAAGAACATTCCCGTCAGGATTCTGAATTCGATGTCTCCCGAGAGTCCGGGCACGCTGGTAGTTCGCGAGGATAAGACAAAAGAAGAGGGAGTCCGCTCAATTTCCTGCAAGGAAAACATAACGGTGCTCAACATATTCTCGACGAAGATGCTTAACTCATACGGTTTTCTTCATAATCTGTTTGAAGTATTCGACAAGCATCATACTTCGGTCGATTTAATCACGACTTCCGAGGTCAACGTTTCGCTTACTATCGATAACGACGAGCATCTGGATGATATCGTAAACGATATTTCGGTATTTTCAAAAGTCAGCGTCGACCGCGATAAGTCGCTAGTCTGCGTCGTCGGCAAAGACCTTAAGAACACCAAGGGAGTCGCGAAAAGAATTTTCGGCGCCGCCGGTGATTACAACATCACGATGATATCACAGGGCGCATCCGCGATTAACATCAGCTTTGTGGTCGACAGAAACGACCTGAACAACGTCCTGCAGTCTCTGCACGACGAATTTTTTGAAACAAACATACAGAAATGAAAATTGTAATTTCGGGTTACGGCAAGATGGGACGCGAAATCGAAGCCGCGGCAAAGGCGCGCGGACACGAATGCGTTTCAAAACCTGACAGTTCGGAGGAACTCGCAAAGTCTGTCTTTCCGGATGCCGTCTGTATTGATTTTACTGTTCCGGACGCGTTCAGGAAGAACTATAAAACAATTGCTGAGAACTTCAAAGCCGCTGTGGTCGGAACAACCGGCTGGTACGATATTCTTGACGAAGTGAAAGATTATTTCGCAAAGAAAAACAAAACGCTCATATACGCCACGAATTTTTCAATCGGTGTTAACGTGTTTTTCAAGGTTAACGAAATCGCGGCCAGACTCATCTCCGAACTCGCGGATTACGATTCATACATAATTGAATACCATCATAACCAGAAACTGGATGCTCCGTCCGGCACGGCGAAAACAATCGGAAATATCCTGAAAGAAGTGCTCGGAAAGGAAATCGACATTCAGTCGGTGAGAAGCGGAAAGATTCCGGGAATACATGAAACAGGATTTGAATCTGAAGTAGACAGGATAACGCTGCGGCATGAAGCCTTCTCCAGAAAGGGTTTTGCCGAAGGAGCCGTAACGGCGGCCGAATGGGCGGTAAACCTGAACGGCATTTTTGAATTCAAAGATCTGCTTGAAGAGAAAATTAAAAACATACTTAAATGATAAACTTAAACGGATGCGGCACGGCTTTAATCACGCCGTTCGAAAAAAATCTTGAAGTCGATTTTGTCGCCTTCAGAAAACTTGTAAGAAGACAGATTGCCGGAGGAATACATTTTCTTGTTCCGCTCGGCACTACGGGCGAAACACCCTGCCTAGAAGACAAAGAGAAATTGCATCTTCTCGAAATAACCGTCGAGGAAGCCGGAAAGAGAATTCCCGTCATCGCCGGCGCGGGCTCCAACAGCACGAAACACGTCATAAGCACGATGAATACTCTCGGCAAGACAGGCGTCGACGCTTTTCTTATCGTGACTCCTTACTATAACAAACCGACTCAGGACGGCATGTACAATCATTTCAAGGCTGTTGCCGAAGCGACTGACAAGCCGATTATAATGTACAACGTTCCTGCAAGAACATCCGTAAACATGACAGCGGAAACCTGTCTGAAACTCGCGGAGATTAAAAACATCGTCGCCACAAAAGAAGCCTCGAGCAATTACGCGCAGATAAGCGAAATCATACGCAACGCGCCCGACGGATTTACCGTGCTTTCGGGAAATGACGACGAAACGCTTTCTCTCGTTTCCACGGGAGCAAAAGGCGTTATAAGCGTCGCTTCTAACATCGCACCCGAACTGATGTCGGATTTACTGAACAAACTTCTCGGCGGTGATATGGATGATGCCAGAAAACTTCACCATAAACTTACTCCGTTGTTTAAGAACTGCTTTGTCGAAAGCAATCCGATTCCCGTAAAAGCGGGCATGCATAAAATGGGACTTATAGAAAACACTCTTCGTCCGCCGCTTTATACTTCGACGAACAGGACACTTGAAATAATGGAATCGACATTAAAAGAATTAAATCTCTTGTAAAATGCAGGACCTGAAACAGATATTTGATAATGCGGTTAAAGACAACAACAGGGAAAACTCCCTGAAAGTGTTCTCCCAAATAAGAGAAGCGCTCGAAAAAGGCGAAATCAGAACCGCGCAAAAGAAAGACGGCAAATGGACCGTGAACACCTGGATTAAAGAAGCGATTCTCTGGGGATTCAGGATTGGCGCGCTTTCGGAGATACAGGGAACGCCCTGGAATTATTACGACAAGGATTCGATACCCGTTCAGAACATTAACCTTGACAAAGGCGTGCGCCTCGTTCCGGGCGGCTCTTCGATAAGAAGCGGATGCTACGTAGCGAAAGGCACAGTCGTTATGCCGCCATCATATATTAATATCGGCGCTTATGTAGATGAAGGATGCATGATAGATTCACACGCACTTGTCGGCTCCTGCGCGCAGGTAGGAAAGAACGTTCATCTCTCCGCCGCGTCGCAAATAGGCGGAGTGCTTGAACCTGTCGGGGCACTGCCGGTTATAGTCGAAGACAACGTTTTTATCGGAGGCAACTGCGGCATATACGAAGGCACTATAGTAAAACAGAACGCCGTCATAGGCACGGGAGTTATCCTTAACGCGGCAACTCCTGTATTCGATAACACCACGGGAGAATTTATTAAAAAGACCGGTGACGCTCCGCTTACGATTCCGGAAAACGCCGTCGTCATTGCGGGAAGCAGGCCTATAACGTCCGGACACGGAAAAGAAAAAGGAGTCCACGTTTACTGCCCGGTTATTATTAAGTACCGCGACGATAAAACCGGGAAATCAATAACGCTTGAGGATACTCTTCGATGAACGGTTTTGAACAAGAATATTACAGATATACTTCTCTTGATTTGCATAAATTAGGCGGTATCGATAAACAATATTCTTCGCCCTGCTACGTATACTCGAAAAATACTATAAGCGAATCATATAAAAAGTTAAAAAATAGTTTACCGGATAAATTCAGAATCTTTTACGCGCAGAAGAGCAACCCGAATCCCGAAATACTGCAGCACATCAGAAAACTCGGCGCAGGCTGCGACACGGCATCCTTCGGCGAGATGAAATCGGCGCTGCGCGCCGGATTCACACCCGAGAATATAATGCTGACAGGACCTTCAAAGAGTGAAGAGGAAATCAGGTTCGCCGTTGAAAACAATCTTCTGTCGGTCAACGTTGAATCGGTACAGGAACTTGAATTAACAGACAAAATATCATTCGAATCCGGAAAAGTTCAGGGCATACTAGTCAGAGTTAATCCCCCTTACGATTCTTCCGAAACCACAAGAATTATCGGCGGCACGGGCGTAAGCAAGTTCGGAATCGACATAGAACAGATCTACGAATTCTTTTCTTATCTTAAAAGCAAAAAGAACGTTTCGCTCAAAGGCATTCACATTTTCAATTCATCGCAGATACTGGATGAAAACAGAATCTTCAGCAATACAAAGAATGTAATAGACACAGCAATTGAGCTAAGCCAAAAATATTCTTTCAGCATAAAAAAGATCGATCTCGGCGGCGGATTCGGAATCCCTTATTCATCCGAGGAAACACAGCTTGATATTGAATCGCTCGGGAATAAATTAAACTCTCTTACGGAATCAAAAGAATATAAATCTTTTCTTGAAGACGTTACGCTGATTTACGAGCCCGGCAGGTATTTAAGCGGCCGCGCCGGAATCTATCTCGTGAAAGTACTATACACGAAAACATCCAGAGGCCAAAAAATTCTTCTTACGGACGGCGGCATACACCACATGCTGCGCCCCGCGCTCATCGGACAATCCCATCCGGCTATAAATCTGACAGCACTTTTCGAAGGCAGAAACAATGCGGAGAATTACATGGTCGCAGGCCCTTTGTGCACCTCTCTTGATACTTTCGGCGAAAATATCGGACTCGCAGAATCGAAACCCGGCGATATAATCGCGTTCATGAACGCCGGCGCTTACGGCTATACCGAAAGCATGCCGATGTTCCTCTCGCACCCGGCCGCAAAAGAAATTTTTATAGACTAAATAAAAAAAGGCTGCGTGTGCAGCCTTTGAAAAAATATATCTTAAAAAGTCTATTTCAGTTTCTCGATCGCGTCTTTCAGCATAATCGCGGCTACTTTCGCTTCTTCCATGCTGCAGGTTCCGACGGAAAGCCTGAACCATGGCGACTTCGGGTCGGCGCCGAAAGCGTAGAACGGTACGACAGCTATCTTTCCTTCTTCAAGTATATAAGCCAGAACGTCGTCTACATCCTTCAGTACTTTACCGTCTTCAGTCTTCTTCCCTATCAGGTTAAGTTTAACTGTAAGGTACATTGCCGCCTGCGGATATATCGCGTCTACATCGTAACCGAGTTTTTTTATCTCCATGACACCGTCGTAAAATATGTTCATTCTTCCGAAAATTTCCTTTTTGAACTTATCGAAGAACTTGTCAACGTCTTCAGTCCTGTTGAGGAATCTTCCCGTTGCGGTTTGTTCGGGTCTGGGCGACCATGCGCCGATGTGCGCAAGCATAGCGGAGATTTTCGCTATAAGAGGTTTCGGACCGAATGCCCATCCCAACCTGACGCCTGTCGCGGCGAAACATTTTGAAATACCGTCTATGAAAACTATGTAATCCCTGATCCCGGGGGTCAGTTCTATCGGGTTGTAGTGCTTTGTTTCACCGTACACGAGTATCCAGTAAACCATATCGTAGAAAACGTAGAGCGGCTTCCTGTTTTCTTTTTCCCTGACCTTGTTTTCCGCGACAATCATATCGAGAATCTTCTTCAGTTCCTCTTTTGAATAAACCGTTCCTGCCGGATTGAGCGGCGAGTTCATCGCTATTAGCGCGGCGTCCTTTATATGAGGTTTTATTTCTTCTGCTGTTGCCACAAAATTATTCTCGAATTTCGTTTCAATCGCCACCGGCTCCGCGTCGATGAGCTGTATGTAGCAGTTGTTGTTCCATGACGGCGCGGGATATATTATTTTTCGCCGGGATTGACGACTGCCTTGAAAAGCGTGTATGACAGCGGGCGCGCTCCGCTTCCTATCACTATTTCTTCGGGTGAATATTCGAATCCTCCGCGCTCTTTTATATACTTCGATATCGCCTGCCTTAGTACCAGAACGCCGTTGGAGGGCGGATAGTTTGTCAGATCCTCGTCGTATGCTTTTTTGATTTCTTCTTTCAAACCTTCGGGAATGGGAAATACTTTCGGTGAAAAATCGCCTACCGTAAGGTTGAAAATCCTTTCTCCTTTTTCAATTCTTTCGTTAACCTTGTCCGATATTTTTCTTATTCCGGACGGAATGAGTTCAGCTGCGGTTTTTGATAATATGCATGTGCTCATGGTAAATGGGATATGTTCTTTAAAAAAATAAAATTATGAATTTTAAACTTGAAAAGTTAGTCAGATTTTAACGCAAAAACTTGTTTAAACTCAATTTAAATAAGGGTTCCGGCGGTTTCGCATTTCTTTTTCCCTCATAATTTCTGATTTTAGACTAACTTTCATTTCAAAACAATACGACAATATGAGTGAAAAATTCGTACCTTTCGTTTCGTCTGAAACAAACATGAAAGAATTCTCTTTCAGGGCTGTCCTGCTCGGCGCGTTCATGGCAATGCTGATGGGAGCAGCAAATGCTTACCTCGGACTCAAGGCGGGAATGACAATCGCCGCCACATACACCACGGCCGTTATAGCAATGGCCGTTCTTAAAGCGCTGAAAGGAACAATACTCGAAGAAAACGCCGCGCGTACCGTCGGTTCGATAGGCGGCAACATAGCTTCAGGCGCTATCTTCGTCCTGCCCGCGTTTTTCATATCCGGTATCTGGAATCCGTTCTATTCGACATCGCATTATATTATATCTACTCTGATACTTATCTTTGCGGGAGTGCTCGGAATTATGTTCGTCACGCTTCTGCGAAGAGTGCTGATAGAAGACAAAGACCTGCCTTTCCCCGAATCTATTGCCGCGGCGGAGATTCACAAGTCAGGGCAGAAAGGAACGGGCGGCTCGAAGTTTCTCCTGTCGGGAATGGGAGTCGGCGCGCTGCTTACGGCTCTTGTCGATTTTAAATTAATTGCCGGCACCTGGCAGAAAGTCGTATCGTTTACAAAGGGTTCTATCCTTCTCCGTTCGCCCGGAATGGCGCCTGCTTATTTCGGCGTCGGATACATCATCGGCCCGCGCCTCGGCGCTATCAACTTCAGCGGCGGCGTTCTCGCCTGGGGATTGCTTGCGCCTGCGATAGCTTACTTTCTTAATTACAACAATCCCGGAGCGATTCCCGACTGGGCTGTTGAAATAACGCGTGTCTGGAAAGCGTACGTAAGATACATTGCAATCGGCGGAATGCTTGTCGGAGCGTTTTACACTTTATATAAAATGCATAAAAGCCTGCTTGAAGGCATTACGCGTTCTTTCTCGAACCTCCGCAAGGCGGCGTCCGGAGGAGCCGTATTTGAAAGGACCGAAAAAGACCTGCAGATGAAATACGCGCTGCCGATTCTCGGTGTTATAGCTGTCGTTATGTTCTTCATATTTAATTATTTTACCGGCTCGATACTTCCGGCGGCTGTCGCAACAGTTGTAATGATACTTCTCGGTTTCGTTTTTGCAGCCGTGTCCGGATACCTGGTTGGAATTATCGGTGTCAGCAACAATCCGACGAGCGGGCTTACCGTCTCGGTTCTTATCGTAGTCGCATTTCTGATGATCGCTCTCGGAATGTCTGGAAACGCCGGTGTGGCGGCGGTTCTGGGCGTCGCGGCGTTCACCTGCGTTTCGGTTTCCGTTGCCGGAGAAATGATGCAGGACCTTAAAGCGGGGCATATACTCGGATGCACGCCGTGGAAAATGCAGGTCGGCGATATTTTCGGCGTTGTTTCCGCCTCGATTGTTATGTTCTTCGTGCTGTCGCTTCTTCACCTCGGCGACATCAAGCAGAACACTTCCGCTGAAATACAGAAACTCCAGAACTCAAACACGACAACGATTACCTATAAAGGAAAGAATCCCGAATTCACCGGAAAGACTTTCACGCTCAATGAAGTCACCGCGATGACCCCCGAACTGCAGAATGATATTCTCGGGACCAATGCGGGATTCGGCGGAGAAAAACTTCCCGCGCCGCAGGCAAGCCTCATGGCAATCATGGCGCGCGGTATAGTCGAGGGCAAAACTGAACTGATAATGATAGTAATTGGTATGTTCATGGGAATTGCTCTGATATTAATGCAGGTCAAAAGCCCGATGCTTATAAGCGTCGGAATGTACCTGCCCATTGACACGTCGTTTGCTATTTTCCTCGGCGGTCTGATGAAAGGAATTATTGACAAGATTATCGAGAAGCGAAAATACGACGAAAAGACAAAGGAAAAAATTTCAAATACGGGAATACTTCTTTCTTCGGGACTTATAGCCGGAGAAGCGCTTATAGGACTGCTTTTCGCGGGGCTGGCATTCGCGGATATTAAACTGTTTCATTTCTTTGAAGAGCCGTCGTTCATCGGAAGCATAATCGCGATCGTTCTAATTGGAGTATTTCTTGTAACCATTCCTTTACGGAAAACAAAAGAATAACATTTTAGATTTGTCTCACGGAGACACACAGTGTTTTCACTGTGTATCTCCGTGTTACTTCATTTAGATTACAATTTGCCATTTTCAGTTAAGAGCAAATAACTTAATTTGGATTGAATAATAACATTATGACAGAAAACAAACCGGTTAACTTCAAGTCTTCGCTGGTTGTTCTTATTTCCCTTTTCTTCATGTGGGGATTCATCACCAGTCTGAACGACATACTTACGCCTTTCCTCAAGGGCGTATTCCAGTTATCGCACTTTCAGGCAAACCTGGTGCAGTTCGCTTTCTTCGGCGCCTATTTCATAGGTTCGCTGCTTTATTTTATTTCCTCGATAACTATCGGGGACCCTATTGCGAAAGTCGGATACAAGAACGGAATAATCGCGGGACTGATTCTCTCGGCTACGGGTTGTTTTCTTTTTTATCCTTCGGCGCAGTATGAATCGTTCGGGTTCTTTCTCGGCGCGCTTGCATGCATAAGTTTCGGACTGACGATTCTCCAGATTGCGGCAAATCCTTACGTAGCGCTTCTCGGCAGGCCGGAAACGGCATCAAGCAGGCTGAACCTCGCGCAGGGATTCAATTCGATAGGACATACGCTCGCGCCTGTGATCGGCGGTTTTCTGATATTCAAATATTTCCTGACTTCCGAAAATCCGGGAGCCAATTCCGTGAAAACTCCTTATCTGATTTTCGGTTGCGCTTTCCTGCTTCTTGCCCTGTTTATAAAATTCGCTCATTTACCCCTGTTTACGGGCAGCGACAAGATTGAAAAGAAACCCGAAGCCCTTAAACACAGAAATCTTCTTTTCGGAATATTCGCGATATTCTTTTATGTCGGCGCGGAAGTTTCTATCGGAAGCAACCTTATCGCATTTCTGAAACTTCCCGATGTAGCGGCTCTCGCAGAAGCCGACGCCAGCAAATTCGTGGCATTCTACTGGGGCGGCGCTATGATAGGAAGGTTCATGGGTTCTGTTTCGCTCAGCGAAATGAAGACAACTAAAAAATATATGCTGATGATGGGAATCGCCGTGGTTCTCTTTCTGATGTTGTTCTTCATCACTAAAGCCGAATTCGCCACCGTCTGGTATTTCCTTATTTTCCTTTTTGTCAATTATTTCGCGTTCATGCTCGGGAAATCGCTTCCGGCAAGAACGCTTACGATTTTCTCATTCTTCGTAATGGCTCTTCTGACAATAGGAATTTTCGGAACCGGCAAGGTCGCGATGTGGTCTATAATCGGTATCGGACTTTTCAACTCAATAATGTGGTCAAACATTTTCACTCTGGCGATAGACGGACTGGATAAATTTACATCGCAGGGTTCGTCGCTTCTTGTAATGATGATAGTCGGCGGCGCTATTCTTCCTCTGCTTCAGGGGCTTCTCGCTGACATGTCGGGCGTGCATTATTCCCTGTTCGTTCCGCTGTTTGCTTATCTTTATCTTATATTTTTCGGAATAAACGGTTATAAAAAGAAACACACATGAAACACGTAGTATGCGGCATCGACCTGGGCGGAACGAATTCGCCCTTCGGGTTTGTGGAAAAAGACGGCAACATAGCCGGCGGAAGCGCTGTAAAAACGACTGATTACGGTACGTTCGAGGATTACATAAATGCGCTTCTTGATGAAATCGGGAAAACGCAGAGCAAGCTTAAAGAAACAAAGATTGTCGGCTTCGGAATCGGCGCGCCTAACGGAAATTACTACACAGGCACCGTCCAGGACGCTCCCAACCTTAAATGGAAAGGCCGGCTTGAATTCGCGAAGATGCTTTCGGGCAAAACCGGACTGCCTGCATACCTGACAAACGACGCCAATGCTGCGGCAATCGGCGAAAAACTTTTCGGGAACGCCAAGGGAATGAAAGATTTCATAATCATTACACTGGGCACCGGTCTGGGCAGCGGAATATACTGCGGCGGCCAGCTGCTTTACGGCTCGACGGGTTTCGCCGGAGAAGTCGGACATATCGTAGTCGATTTCAGCGGAAGGCCGTGCGGATGCGGACGCAAAGGATGTCTCGAGCAGTATGCTTCCGCTACGGGAATCAAAAAGACTGTCATTGAAATGCTCGCCGACGGAAAAAAAGAAAGCATGCTAAGGAAATACACGGAAGATGAGATCGACGGAAAAACAATACACGATGCGGCAAAACAGGGAGACAAACTCGCTCTCGAAGCTTTCGAATACACCGGTGAAATTCTCGGCAAGGCCCTCGCCAACGCCGTTGCTTTCTCAAGCCCCGAAGCAATCTTTCTTTTCGGCGGACTCGCGAACGCCGGAGAATATATTTTCGAACCGGCAAAGCGCCATATGGAAAACAACATGCTGAACAATTTCCGCGGCACCGTAAAACTGCTGCCGTCAGGACTGAAGGAAAACACTGCTGCCATACTTGGAGCGGCGGCTCTGTGCTGGAATGAGATTTGACAAGAACAGAATCTAGAATCTGCTCTTAAGAACTCTTCCCTCCCCATTTTTCAAGCCTGTATCTTAAGTTTCGTTCCGACATACCGAGCAGCTTCGCGGCTGCAGACTGGTTTCCGTTGGTTTTGTGGAGCGCATCGTTTATGAGACGCTTTTCAAGGT
>CAIKZJ010000329.1 GCA_903831845.1 uncultured Ignavibacteriota bacterium | reverse complement strand
CCGGAGGTATCTTCGTCCGCAAATCCCCGTTCGACCCGGGCTCCACCGACATTATTTTCATGGACAAGGACGGGAAAGACCTTTCGTCCAACAAAACTAAATCAATCGAACGCCTCTTCTTCAGCGAAGAATACAGAAGAGCGGATTATGCCGAGGTCGGCATGCTCAAGTTCCCGGAACGCACTAACGAAAAATATAAAGAGCATTTTATCGAATCGCTCGACATAGAAGCAATACGCAAACGCAAGTTCAAGATAGTTCTCGATTATTCATACGGAATCGCTTCAACAATATTCCCGAACATACTCGGCGAGTTCAACTGCGAAATTGTTTCGCTGTCCGCGCATCTCGACAAGGACAGGATTACGCGCGAACCCGCGGAATTCAAGAAATCGCTTGAGAATTTCTGCTACGTCGTCAAATCCCTCGACTCCGATATCGGATTCATGGTTGACGCCGGCGGAGAAAAACTCTGGATGGCGACGGAAAAAGGCCGCCTCATAGACGATTACAGGTTCCTTGCGGTTATGCTGAAACTATTCCTCACGGCAACGCCGGGAGTGAAGAAAATCGCAGTGCCGGTTCAGGCGTCGAGGGAAGTCGATCTTGTCGCCGCCGAATACGGCGCAGAAGTCATACGCGTAAAGGATTCCCATTACAACATGATGACCGCCTGCAACGACAAGGAAGTTAAATTCGTCGGCGGAACACGCAGGGGCGTGTTCTTCCCTGAATTCCTGTATGCGACCGACGGCATGTTTGCAATCGCCAAAACACTCGAAATGATAGCGAAAACAAACCTGTCGATCGAACAGATAGACTCCATGATTCCGCGCCTTCACATGGCAAAAGTCAACCTGCCCTGCCCGCGCGAGGATAAAGGAAAGATCATGCGCCTTTTCATGGAGGATACGATAAAATACAAACAGCAGCTTATAGACGGTGTGAAAGTTTTCCTTAACGATACGGATACTGTTCTCTGCATCCCCGACAAGGCAAGAAACATCGTTCACCTTAACGTTGAAACGGATTCAAGGGAACGTTCCGAAGAGATACTCGAAGAATTCAAAAACAAAGTCCAGAAATATATAAGATAATTTTTACAAATTTTAATAATTAAATAAATGAAAGTTAGCGACATTTTAACCGAACAGATCATTGAGATAAATTTATCTGCTAACGATAAAAATGAAGCAATCAACAGTATGATAGACCTCGCGTACAATTCAGGCAACATACTGGACCTTGAATCTGTACGCGCCTGCGTATTCGAAAGGGAAAAACTCGTTTCGACCGGCGTGGGCAAGGGTTTTGCCATACCGCACGGTAAATCTGACGATATTAAGGACATTGTCGCTGCGTTCGCCATCATGAAGGAGCCCATTGACTTCGATTCTATCGACGGCGAAAAGGTCACGTTCATTTTCCTGCTCGTCGGCAAGGACAGCATGCTTAACATGCACATTAAACTGCTCAGCCGCATTTCAAGGCTTATGAACAAAGATGAGTTCCGCGAAAAACTTCTGACCGCAAAATCAAAGGAAGAAGTCCTCGCGATGTTCAAGGAAGAAGAGCAGAGTTATCTGGATATCTGATTTATACTTTATACAGTTCTTTTATCAGGCTTTCTGTCTCGTCACTAGTAAAATCGGCAAACCATTTATCGGAACGCGATTCGATCGAAGGTATTCCCTTCCCCCGGATCGTGTTTGCTATTATAAGCGTAGGTTTGCCCGCCTCCGCGGGAATCCGCGCGAAAGCCCTCGAAAGCGACATGAAGTCGTGACCGTCGGCAGTCCGCACCGACCATCTGAAGGATTTGAACTTCTCCGATATCGATTCGAGCTTTATCAGCTCTTCAGTTCCGGAATTCGCCTGATACTTGTTCCTGTCCACAATAGCCACAAGATTGTCAACCTTGTTTGAACCCGCTACCAGCGCGGTTTCCCAGACGGAACCTTCGTTAAGCTCACCGTCGCCCATAAGCACTACGACCTTGTTGCTCTGGTTCCTTAACTTGCAGTCCATTGCAACCCCGGACGCTATGCTTAAAAGATGACCGAGCGAACCGGAATGAAACTCAATGCCCGGTATGTTTATGTTCGGCTGCCAGTATATAAAATCGTTTACGTTCAGATGATTCCTTAACCGGTCCCTGCTGATTATTCCCGCTTCCGCCAGCGTAGCGTACAGCGCGGAAACGTTGTGCCCCTTCGAAAGAAACATGTAATCCCTCGTAGGATCGTTAAGGTTGTCCTTGTTTATGTTGAGAAGGTGAAAATATAAAAATACCATTATGTCCGCGCATGAAAGAGATGAACCGACGAAGTTTCCCCCGCCCGTCGCCATTCTTATTACGCTCTCTCTTACTTTGTAAGCCGTGTTCCTAAGTTCGATTACGTTTATCTTTGCCATGTTATGAATATATAGTTTCCGGAATCGCTTCCGATACAAAAAATCTGTCGAATACTTTCTCCCCTATCCTGCACTCGCTGCACTTTTCCTTCGAGCAGTAAAAATTGTGCAGGTGAATTACACCCTGGCTTTCGCAAACGCTGGACGGTTTCAGACCCAACTGCTTCTTCATCATCTTCAGAATAACATTGTCGCTCCTGTCTTCTTCGCTGACGTATATCCTCTTCATCTTCACGAACAGATCGTCATCCCTGTACTCTCGCGAATAAACATATATCAGAGGAATAATCACGTTCGTTATGACGTCCTCCGCCCTGGACTGTCCGGCAGCTGATTTCTCCGCTTTCGATTCTTTTCCGAAATCGTAATGGGTTTTCCAGTAATCCGAATACTCAATTCCGAGAAGGATACCGGTTAAATCTTTTACAGCTTCCGGGCTGTTCTTAAAACAGTAAATCACACGCCTTAGCAAATCCCCTTTTGTCAGTTCGAACAGGAATCCCGATGCGTAAGCCGTCCGCAGAGTCGGGAAATTAACCGGACGAAGCCTGAAGAAATTCCACTCCGACCTGTCCATAGTTTCGAATCTCAGTTCTTCCTGAAGCACGCTCCACTTCGATTTAATCCTGTATGCGTACGCGTCCCTGTGATTCGTCAGGAATCCGGCGCATCCGTACAGCACTGCGTCGAAATCCTCCAGCGTTTTGCAGAGCGTTTTTATCTTCTGCAAATCAAGCAGCCCTGCAAGTTTCATAAAAGGCTCCTTGTTCTTCGAAAATCCGAGCGCCTCGAAAACGAACTCCATGAAAACCTTTTCCCATGCGCCCTTATCGTCCGCCGTGCGGTGTTCGCCGCCCGGCATTTCCAGGCGTTTCTTTATCCTGTCCGCCCTGTACTTCAGCCTTTCCATCCCGAGTTCGTTAAGCCAGGCTTTCACCGTTTCGCCGCCGAGTTTTCTGATGTCCTTCGAGCACGGCAGCAGCAGTGAGGGCGCCGGATTGTTAATCAGGTCTTTCCATATAACGTGAATCGACTTGTTTAGGAATTCCGAAAGCACGACTGTGGGAATCGTCCGTTTAGTCGTCTTAGCCTCCGGCTCGTCTTCCTCGCCCCACATTACAACGTTCAGTATGACCTTGTTATACTTCCTGTTTTTCGTATGATTATGGGTTTTCCAGTCCTTAACCGAGCAGTGTATCTCCACGTCGCCCGAATAAAGCACGCCGTCAATCCTTACCGCCGCGTCTGAAAAATCCGCCCCCGAATCGAAATTCGGCTTCCCGTAACTTAATACTTCAACAACTTTTCCCTCCGTAGTCCGCAATTCGCCGTAATTTGAAGGGTTCATCCAGATACGGGAAATAAAACTTTCGTTGAGATTAAGTTTTTTCATTAATATTTATGTATCTTTTCTTTAAATTAAACTAATTTTTAAAATAAATTAATATAAAAAGACATGATTAAAACAGGAATAAAATTATTCTTTATTGTTATTCTTGCTGCAGTTTTAACCTCTTGCGGAAAACAGGAAAAGGAACTCAAGACCGAAGAAGAATACCTTAATGCCGCGAAGACTCTTTATGACAGCGCTGTTGCGAAAAAAGACAACGCATTATTCACAGAATCGATTAATAAGTACAAGGAATTCGTCGCGAAATTCCCGAATTCCGACAAGGTTCTTTCCGCTTACACTCAGATCGGCGGCATCTATTTCGACAACCTCCAGAACTACAACGAAGCTATCAACACATATAAGACAGTATACGAAAAATATCCGGATAAGAAGGAAGCAAAACAGTCCCTCTTCATGGTGGCTTTCATTTACGACGAAACACTGAAGGATAAGGAAAACGCGAAGACTTACTACAAGAAATTCCTCGAAAAATATCCGCAGGATACGGACCCGAATGACAAGATGAGCGAATCAGCGAGAAGAATGCTCGAAGTTCTCGAAACCGGAAAGTCGATTGAAGAACTGATACTCCAGAACGCGGGAAAAGAAGATAAACAGGAAGTCAAGACTGACAACAAAACTGACAACAAGACCGAAGTGAAGAAAGACGAAAAGATAAAAACGAAGGAAGTAAAGGTTCCGGATAACGTTCAGGACGCGACAAAAGACGACAAGAAAAAGTAAAAGAGTTTAAAATTATACAAAGCCGTTTTGCCCCGGCGGCGAAACGGCTTTTTGAATATATAAATGGAAAAAGAAACCGAATACAGGAAATACCTGAATCCCGCCGCGCTGGCGAAGATTTCTAACCTTGAACTAAAGGCGAAGTTCGTCGTCGAAGGGTTCATGGCGGGGCTGCACAGGTCGCCGTATCACGGTTTCAGCATTGAGTTCGCCGAACACAGGCAGTACATGCCGGGCGACGATCTGAAATTCCTCGACTGGAAAGTGTTCGCGAGAACCGACAAGTATTTCATCAAGCAGTACGAGGAGGAAACGAACCTAAAGGCGTATATACTTCTCGACATCAGCAAATCAATGGATTTCTCATACAACAAGGCAAAGAAGCAGTCCGGACTGAAAAAGTTTTTCGGAAAGAACAACGGCGATACAAAGACAATCACAAAACTCGAATACGGCTCTTATCTAGCCGCTTCGCTTGCTTATCTTATGCTTTTGCAAAGAGACGCCGTTTCTCTCGCGACATACGACACGCAGATAAGGAAATTCATCCCTCCGCGCTCTTCGAACGTGAATCTGAAATACATACTTAAAGAACTGTCGGGGATATCGTCGGTCGGTAACACAGGCACAGCCGACTGTCTCCATCAGATAGCGGAAAAGATAAAAAGGCGTGGAATTATCATAATCATAAGCGACCTGCTCGACAATCAGGACGAAGTTCTGAAATCGTTAAGCCATTTCAGGTATGACAAGAATGAAGTGATAGTCTTCCAGATTCTCGACCCCGTTGAAATATCTTTTCTTGACGGAAGCCCTGTAAGACTTGTGGACGCGGAAACAAAAGAAGAAATCTATTCCCGGCCGGTTGACATGAAGAACGAATACGCGAAAGCCATGCAGACCTTCATCAAGAAATACAAAGACGGCTGCATCTCCGAGAACATAGACTACACACTCCTTACCACCGACACCCCCTTCGACATCTCACTGCTGAAGTACCTAAACAAACGCGCAAAAAATTATTAGTAACGCCTGAAAATACTTTTCTTAGGTTTGTCATTCCGGCGCAGGCCGGAATCCATACCAGATAATTTGGTTTTTCAAACTCGTTACGAAGCCCCGGCTTCGTAACGCGCTATATGTTATTCATATTTACAAAGCGACCAACAACTCCAACCTTGTCATTCCCGCATGCTCCTGGCGGGAATCCAGGCGAATAACGCTAATAAAACAGATAACATTACAAGATGTATTTTGCAAATAAAACGCAGCTCTTCATTATCGAACGAACATCTCCACCCTTGTCATTCCGGCGTAGGCTGGGGGTACCCTTTGGGTCATCCAGGCAAATAACGCAAATAATCTAGATAACGACACAAGATATATTCGGCAAATTGAAAACCGCTCTTACACATATCCCTACAAAGTATTTTATTAAATAAAAAAAGCCGTTCGGTGAGGAACGGCTTTCTAGTTATAATTAATATACTTATTTTCCCCTTTAAGTTCAAATTTAACAGGAAAATACATTAATACATCGACGGTTTTTGAATCTTTTTCGCCAGGTTCCCATAAAGGCATTGACTCAAAAATACGAACTGCCTCATGATTACAATATTCCGCTATACCCTTTTCAATTTTTATCTGTTCCACTTGTCCTTTTTTATTAATTACGAATGATATTAGTACTATTCCTTCAACATCAGATAAGGATGGCATTTTTAAATTTGAGTACACAAATTTATTTATTCCTCCTTCATAATTAAACTTTGGAAGCTTATCCGAAAAAAGATACAGTATTGGTGGATCTTCTTTTATTTGTTGGGATTGTACTAATAAGCTGCTTGAAAACCCTATTAGCAGAATAATTACAAAGATTATTTTTTTCAATTATCCTCCATATTTAATTTTTACTCTCTTTACGAAGCCCCAGCGCGTTCGACGTTTACCCCGAGTTACTCGGGGCGTCCCGAGTCCTCGGGACTTCGTAACGCGTTACTTGCCTTCTCGATATCTCAATAATCTGAATACTTAATTGTAGAATCCAAAACCGTCCATTTGCAATTCTTCTCGTCAAATAAATAATTAAACGTACCGCTATCAAATATTCTTCTCCCCGGGCCATATTTTAATTTTATCTTCATCTTCGTTGAATCAGCATTAACTTCTAAAATAGAAATATCTACAGCATAGGCAATAGCATCCATCTCAGAAAAGTCTTTTATTGTTTTCAATTTTACTGAGTCGGGATAACTTGGCTCTAATTCCTTATCCCATTTTAAATAGAATTGTTTATCCGGTATATTAATATTGCGTGGAAACAAATAACCGAAGTAAATCGTACTGTCTGGTGGAATAACGACTTTGGGACTTAAACTTTCCGTCCAGATTTTGTATACAGGAAAATATTCTTTTTTCTTTAAGATATCCTCCAGCAGCAATTGCATCTTTTTTGAATCGCATTCTGAGGCGGGTTTCCTGCTGCAATAAACAGATGATACGGCAAACAGCAGACACAAAAATAATCTGATTAAATTATTCGTTTCTCTCATAGTCCGTCCGTGCATTCTGAAAATGACACTGTTAATAATAAGGCAGATGCGCTCTATCCTTTGTTTTTGTTTGGATTCCGGCCTTGAAAAGCGCTACGCTTCGCGTGGTCGCCAGAATGACAATCTGAAAAGCGTTGTTTTTCAGAAGTCAGTAATTACTAATTGTTAATTAGTACCGTATCCGTGTCCTGTCATCATAAATCGGCGTCACGAGCCTGTAATCCCCGAAACCCGAGTCGTCGATGAATATGAACTGTCGGTGCTCTTCGTAGTAAGTCCATACTTCGTACGGTTTCGAGTCCGCATCGAACGGATGCCTGTCTATTGTCGAAGGCGTTCCGAATATGATGTAAACCATACCCATATCCGTCTTCCACCCCTCGACAAAATGCGAATACCTTTCAGTCGCCGTCTTAACTCGGGCGTAATAAATGTTAAGCAGTTCGTTCTTTGGCGTTCCGGGCGTAGGATCCTTCTTTTTCCAGAATCTAACGAACCTCTTCATCCTCTCCTCTTTTGTCTTACCCTCCTTTATGTAATCGAGTTCGTCCCCCGTGGCAATATACACCAGCTGGCTTATTGCCTTGTCAAGATCCCTTATGTTTGCAGGCACGTCCGACCACCTGTATGTAAAAGGCCTGCTCTGAATCGTTTCGCTGCCGTCCGCGAGACTCAGCCTGTATTCGCCTATGTAATACTTATCGTTGTTTATCCTGGTCACAAGCGTGTTCATTCCCGGCTTAAGAATGAATGCCGCTGTAGTGTCAAAAATCTTTTCACCCTTTTCGGTGCTTATGGAAATCTTGTACGTCTTGTTTAAGGTGTCCTGACCGCGGTACCGCCCTTCGAAGAACAGGTAAAAGTTATCAAGCATTCCCACATTAGCCGAAATGAGCGGCTCGATTTCTTTCTGGCCGCTTTCGCTTACCTTGTAATCAGAAAGTATCATCACGCTGCTCAGAAGTACGTTCTCCGTCAGCGGATTCTTTACTTCAAAATCGTAATCTTTCAGTTTTTCCGTCTTGCTGCTCTGGTCCTTTAAAGTGAATGTTAATCTGTACTTTCCCGGCGGAAGGTAAAAATTCTTTAGACTTGATACGGAACGGTCCTTTACTGTCTTCTGCTCGTTCTTGGTGTTTGTTATCGTGACGGGAAAAGTCTGGTTCGTCAGCACATCTCCACCGGTGCTTTTTATCAGCACAGTGTATTCGAGAAAAGCTTCGAAGTTATCGGTCTTATTGTTCTTTTTGAACTGAAGATTCTCAAGAGGAAACTCCATGTATAAATCAAGCCGGCCTACTGCCGAATCGTAAGGGTAGAAAACCAGTGGATCGGCATAGAAGAACTCCTTGCCGTCCAGCATTTCACTGTACTTCTGCTCGTTGTCCTCCTGCGCTGACAGAGCAAGTGCAGCTAAAAGAATGATTGCCGTTAAAACCCCTTTGATACAAGATAACTTCATTGTGATTTTATTTTACTTTTTCGCCGAAAAGGTCAAATTCCTCGAAGTCGTTCACCCTGACTTCGT
>CAIKZJ010000328.1 GCA_903831845.1 uncultured Ignavibacteriota bacterium | reverse complement strand
ACGTTGACATCGCTGACGGGTTTTGTGAATTCGGGGTGGACAACTGTCTGGACGGGCGATTACACACTATCAGGCACGGGATGGAAATACTTCTTCGTTCAGAGCCCGTATTTTCACTGGGACGGAACGAGCAACATACTTATTGAAGTCTGCTATAACAATAACACTACTTACATGAATTCCGCCGTCATGGCGACAACAATGAGCGGAAAGACATGGCACCAGTATCAGGACCTTACGTCGGGCAGCGGATGCACGGACCTGAACGCGGGTTCTGCGCAGGCGAACAGACCCAACATCACCTTTATTCTGAATTCAATAGTCAATGTAACAAACACTGGAAATACTGTGCCGAAAGAATTTTCTGTTTCGCAGAATTACCCTAATCCTTTCAATCCGGTAACGAAGATAAAATTCGATATACCGGAAAACGGAAAACTGAACAGCGGAATTGTTACATTAAAAGTATACGACATTATAGGAAAAGAAGTGGCGACACTGGTAAACGGCAAATTATCGCCCGGTTCTTACATAGTCGACTTCGACGGAAGCGGACTGGCATCGGGAATATACTTTTATCAACTGGCTGCCGGAAAAGAGATTATGGGGATAAAGAGGATGGTGCTGGTCAAATAAAAAATCAAATATAAAAAATCAAAAATAATTATTAAAAATTTAAAAAGTGAAATATGTTTTCACATATTTCACTTTTTCATTAGCCGCAGAAAACCGAGAATAACGACTCAACGAATACAACTGAATTTCACCGGATTAAAGATTCCTGCAGCAATTATGATCAATCACATTTATCGTCTTTTGGAGGTCCGTCGTGCTTCATTTTCATTTTGTTTTTCGCTTTTATGTCCTTGTACTTTTCAAACTGTTCTTCTGTCAGCACAAGTTTGAGACTATTGTCGCGTTCGTCCATGATTTGTTTCATCGCATCGAAGTCTTTTTTATTGCTTTCCATGCTGTTCTGAATCTTCTTATGTGAATCTTCAAGGATTTTCTTAACGAAAGGAACCTGCGAATCGGTGAGGTTAAGCTCCTCCGTAAGCATTTTCATTTCCTGTTTAATCATTTCTTCGGGAGAGCGTTTCGGCCCCTGTCTGTCAGGAGGACCCATCGGAGGTCTGTCGTCCTGCGAATATGCAAGGCCGGCGAGTAAGGCAATGAGCATCACTGCCATGAGGATTCTTGTTTTCATTCTTTAAATTTTAGTTTACGAATTTTCTTAAGAAACTCCCGGCTGTCTTCCCCGGGAGTTCACGGGTAATCAAATGAGCATAGAGCTTACTCCTCAATCTTTATCGCAATAATCTTTTCGGAAAATATTTTTAAAGGTATTCGCGCCTCACAAAATAACGACCTCCGTAAAAATCCTGCCCGGACCCCCGTCGGGAAAAAGTTTTTTCTTGATAAAATCCCTGAATGACTTGCCAGTGTTCCTTTAAAAGGAAGGAAGGGGTCCGGGAGGAGGATCGCTGTATCTCTGGTTTGTAAGTTTGGCAAATTTATGTAATCTCGTTTCATACCTTATTAGACGGCAAACATACGGATAACTTGCGGGAGAAAATGATTATTGAAAAAATAGATGATTGGTTCAATAATAGCGAGATGAGGGGATTCGTTTTGCATCAAACATCGCATGTTTTTTTGGTTTTCTTGTTATGCGCAAAGGAAATATCTTTTGAGAATAACAAAAGATTATTGATGGAAATATTCACGGGATTTGTAATCGGCCTGCTGGGCAGCCTTCACTGCATAGGGATGTGCGGACCGATAGCGCTTGCATTGCCGGCAGGAAAGTTCGGAAGTTTCAGGTTTTACCTCGGAAGGATAAACTACAATCTCGGGAGGGTCATAACATATTCCGTTTTCGGATTGATATTCGGTCTCATCGGAAAGAATCTTGCGATAGCGGGGCTTCAGAGATGGGTATCAATAATTTCCGGGGTTGTAATAATACTCATAGTGGTAATACCATCTGCGTACAAAACCAAACTGCTGAACGCTTTGCCGTTTGGCGCGGTAACGCAGAAAATAAAGAACGCGTTCGGAAATCTTTTCAGGAACGGTTCACTGCCGTCGATGCTTT
>CAIKZJ010000327.1 GCA_903831845.1 uncultured Ignavibacteriota bacterium | reverse complement strand
GTCATTGCGATAATTGCGGCCATCATAATTTTTACGGTGACTCCGAAAACGGTTAAAGAAGACGAAGTCGTCGAGCAGAAACGCCTTATCGTGATGCAGGACCTTCCTGAAAACCTGAATCAGCAGCAGAACGTCGAGGACCCGAACAGGCCTCCGGATCCGCCAAAGGACGACGGTACTACAGGAAGCGACGTGACGACGCCCAAGGTGACAACGCCGAAGATCCGGCCGCCGAAAATAAACGTTCCGAAAGTCAACGTGAAACAGGATACGAATATCGCTAATCTTAACAGCGAACTCGATTCCTTAAGGAAGAAAAATATTACAGGCAACAACGGCACAAAGAACGGAACGGATACAGGCAAGGTTAATACCTCTCTTATGCCCGATTCGCTCCTTAAGAATCTGACCGAGAACGAAGTGGGGCTCGTCGGCAAATTCCCGCCGAACTGGAAACAGATCGACTCAAGAAGCATTAACATAAACCAGAAAGAATTTTCCGGTATTATACTTGTAGATACAACCGCCAAGAAAAAGGAAGAAGCCCTCAACATGAGCATACAGCTTGATACGAAAGGAGATTACTGGAAGCAGTTTCAGTTCAAGAACGTCCTCGCTGAAGATTCGCTGCGGACAATATATTCGATAGATCCGAAGATAGAGGCAAAGCTTACTTATTACCGGTTCTACGTCGCATCGAAGATTGACAACGTTTTCATTGCGGCTTATGTTGAACCCTCGGTATTTGAGAAGTACAAACCCGAGATAGAGCAGGTGGTAAAAACAATAAGAATTTCGAAACCCGAAAAAAAATAACGGCATTCATGTGAATGCCGTTATTCAAACCGTATAACCGTAAATCCTACAATTCGCTTTCTGCAAAGAAAAATCCGACTTCTATTTTTCCGTTCTCGACAGAGTCCGAACCGTGAACGGCGTTTTCCTGCTTCGAGTTCGCAAACAGTTTCCTTACCGTTCCGTCCTTCGCTTCCGCCGGGTCGGTGGCGCCTATCAGGTTTCTGTAATCCGCGACTGCGTTCTCTTTTTCGAGAGCTATGGTTACAACGGGGCCTGATGTCATAAAATCTACCAGATCGTTGTAAAATGGTCTTTCCTTATGGACTTCGTAGAATTTCCGGGCCTGCTTTTTTGACAGGTGTAACATTTTCATTCCGATTATATTGAAACCGGCGTCGAGTATCATCTGTGTTATGCTGCCCTGTACTTTTTTCTTTACAGCATCGGGTTTGATAATACAAAGTGTTCTTTCCATTTTTATCCTTTCGGTGTTTTATTTATTTGTTCTAATCTTCCGCTTTATCGATTGATATCGGCGACGACGCCAGAGAATCCTTGAATTCGTGAGTCATCGTGCATTTTCTGTTTGTAAGTTTCTTGTTTATAAGATCCATTGTAGACGGGCATGACGAATTCGATAACAGCCCCGTCACAGTGCATACGGATGCCTCAGTTACATTGTCGGGCATCAGGAAATACTGCACGGGAAAATCAAAATTCTCGTCGGAATACAGAAGTTTCATGAACCGCCCCCATATCGGCGCGGCTGCCTTGCCGCCCTGGCCGTACGCTCCGCCGAACTTGATTCTCGCGTCGTCGAAACCAAGCCAGCAGCCGGCAACGAACTGCGGGGTGTATCCGATGAACCATGCGTCGGTGTAGTTCTGCGACGTTCCCGTCTTTCCTGCCGCGGGCCTGTGGAAAAACTGTCTTACAGACGCGGCCGTCCCGCTGTTAACAACGCCTTCCATCATGTCCGACATTATGTAGGCGGTTTCCTCGCTCAGAACCTCGCGGGTTTCCGGTACGACCTGCTCAATTATGTTTCCGTTTCTGTCTTCTATCTTTGTGATTGCAATAGGTTCTACCCATATTCCTTCGTTCGCGAACGTTCCGAAAGCGTTCGTCATTTCAAGCGGAGTCACTTCGCCGACCCCGAGAGCAAGCGAAAGGAAATTCGGCAGTTCTGACTTAACGCCCATCTTGTGCGCCAGGTCGATAACCTTGTCGATAGGAGCAATCTCCATTGCAGTCCTTACTGCGACAACGTTTATTGATTTCATTATCGCTTCCCTCATCGACATCATGCCGCCCGTGCCTCCGCCCTTCGGAGTCCACATCTTTCCGCCCATGTTCACTGAAAGAGGATCGTTGGATATCATGTATCCGGGAGAATAACCGTTATTTACAGCGACAGCGTAAACAAACGGCTTGAACGAGGAGCCCGGCTGGCGTTTCACCTGCGTAACGTGATTCAGGCCGTACTTCGTACGTGTGTAAGGATTCGCGCCGACCATAGCTTTAATTTCACCCGTCTTCGGGTTCATTACAACAAATCCCACCTGAATTGTTGTTGCAAGGCTTTTTACGGAATCGATGATAGCCCTGTTGTTCTTCATCGATTCGAAAATCTTTTTCTTGTCGTTATCCGTCGGGGCTTTTCTGTAAGCGTCCGACGCCTTTATAAACTTTTCAAGGTCGCTGTCAAGTATGTCCTTGTTGTTCTTCCAGTTCCAGTATGAGTTGAATGATTTCTGGTACGATTTCATCTGCTCTTTAACAGCGTCGTCCGCGTGTCTCTGAAACCTTGTATCGAGCGTTGTGTAAACTTTTAAACCGTCCCTGTACAGGTCGAACCCGTACTTCTCCGCTTTATCCTGCATCAGCTGCCTGACGTATTCAGTGAATTCGGGGGCGGAGGATTCGTTTGTTATTTCCTGCTGGTTGTATGCCACCCTTACCGGACCGTTACCGACTGATTCCATCACTTCCTTGGTGATGTATTTTTCCTCGTACATAGCGTTCAGAACTATCATGCGCCTGTTCTTCGCGTTCTCGGGATATTCAATAGGGTCGTAGTTTGTGGGCGATTTCAGAAGCGATACAAGGAGCGCGCACTCGTCGAGTGACAGGTCCCTGCTCGTCTTGCTGAAATAAGTGTTTGCCGCTGCTTCTATTCCGTATGCGCCTTTGCCGAAATACACGGTATTGAGGTAATACGTAAGAATCTCTTCCTTTGTGTACGTTCTCTCTATCTGTACTGCAGTCATCGCCTCGCGGAGTTTGCGGTTGAAGGTCATTTCCTTCCTGTTAAGGTAAAGGTTGCCTGCGAGCTGCTGTGTTATAGTCGAAGCCCCTTCCTTCTTCAGCCTGAAACTTATTATGTTCTTTATTAGCGCCTGTGCTATGCGCTGAAGGTCGACGCCCCAGTGACTGAAAAATTTTCTGTCCTCGGTCGCGACCAGCGCGTTTATCATGTCCTTCGGTATGTCCTTGTATGTTACCTTAGTGCGGTTCTTAAGGAAGAACTTGTCAATCAGCTCTCCGTTGTCGGAGTAGATTTTTGTTGCTTCCTCTATCTTTGGATTTTCGAGCTCGGATAAGGACGGAAGCGACTGCGCCAGGTATACGAGATATCCGGTAACGACGAAAAACACCGCTACAATGATAGTCAGTATAAAACTGAACGACCACTTCTGCTTCCTGTTCTTTGACGACATTTTCTTTCTGTAGTTCCTGTCGCCGAAAAACCTGTCGAGATCCTGCTCTTTCTTTTTATTTTTTGTTTTGCCGAACATTTTATGCTTTAAACTCTTCTAAAACCGAGTCGACGACCTTCTTGCTTTCGAAATCGTAATACTTCTTCAGTGTGAAAGTCGTGCCCGCGTAAACTCCGTAGCTGAAATTCTTCATCCAGTCTCCGAGATTAACGTAACATCCTTTGTCCTGTCTGACCATCACGGGTCTGTGCCTGTGGCCCATTACCGCGAAAGTGAAACCTTCTCCGACCTTTATAAGGCCCATATCCCTTAAACCGTCTTTCTGCGAATAATCTTTCACAGACGTGTAATCTCGCGATTTTGAGGACGTGCGCTTTGCAAGCCAGAGCCCGATGTCGGGATGTATCCACGAATAAAGAAACTGGTTCAGCCGGCTCCTTAAAATCACCTTCATAATCTTGTAACCCGTGTCGTTGTAGGCGAGTCCGTCGCCGTGGTGTATGTAAAACTTCTTTCCGTTTATCTCCCTCTCTACGTGATGATGGAGAATCGGAACGCCGAATTCGTCTTTAAAATATTTACCCCGCCAGAAATCGTGATTTCCGGCGAGGTAAGTAATCTTTATTCCTGCTTCCACAAGGTTGTATAGTGCGTTGAAAACCCTGTAGTGGCCTTTCGGAACTACCTGTCTGTATTCTATCCACGAATCGAAAAAATCGCCTACGATAATAAGCTCTTCCGCTTTTCGTGAAATCAGGTTGTTGAAAAAATGAATAAGAATATCTTCCTGTTCTTTGCCGTGGCTGTAGTGCGCCATTCCGAGGTGCACGTCTGAAAGGAAGAAATATTCGCCGCTCATTATTACTATTTAACCTTCACCGTAGCAGTGAAATTCTTCGTGGTCATCTTGCAGGTGCCGGTTTCCGTGCTGCAGTAACCAAACTTCACAGTTCCGGAAACCGTTATAGTGCTTCCGCTTTCAACGCTGCTGCCGATCTTGAAATTATATTTTATCTGCGAACTTTCGATGTAATCGCCGTCTCCGCCCGAATAATTCTGTACGCCCTGTCCCGTGATTCCGTCGCCGGATACAGTTACTTCGATAGGCGGTTCTTTGGGGATCTTTACTTTCGGACCGTGTTTAAATTTGATTATTAATGTCCCCGTCTGACCGGGTTTGTATGATTTCTTTGCGACAGTAACCTTAACCGTCGGTGCTGACTGCGCAGATGCATCCTGCATCATTACAGCGAAAAATCCTAAAACGAGCAGTAAAGCCAATACTCTGATTTTCATGTCAATAATAGTGTTTATTTTAATAAAGTTAACCTTTTACGTAACGATAAATATATGGATTTTATATGTATAATTTAATACAAAAACCCGAATAACAACTATCATTTATACACTATTTTAGCCGTTTTGTTTCTCGAATTAATTCAAAATTCAAAGTGCAAAATGTAAATGTGCAGTTCAAAATTAAAAATGAAAATGCCCGCTGTCGCAGGCATTTGTAATTTAAAGCCGGGTGTTTAATAATGCTTAATATCTTTTTATCATGAAGTCCTTGTAGTGTCCGTTGCTTAATTCCTTGTGTGACTCTATCATCGCGTACGCGTTATGATTGTGTATGCTTTCAAAATTTTCCGCTTCAACCACATACCATAAAATGCTCTTGTTTTCTTTGAGATTCATGGCAACGTTTCTTACAACGTCCTCGACAAAAACGGGATTCTCGTATGCGTGCTCTGTCACGAATTTCTCGTCGTCACGCTTCAGCAGTGTGAAAAGTTCGGAGCTCGCGCTCTTCTCAACGTATCCGATAATCTCCTCAATCCACACGGTCTCTAGAAATCTGACCGATACCGTGACCTCGCCTCTCTGGTTGTGCGCTCCGTACTTCGATATGTTCTTGGAGCACGGACAGAGCGTCTTTACGGGCACCCCGACTGTCATTATCAGATCCTTTTTGTCTTCGTTCATAACGGCGTGAAAGTTTATTCTGTAATCCATAAGCGAAGGTTTTCCGCTTACGGGTGCTTTCTTTTCCTTGAAGTACGGAAATTCCAGCTCGATGTGCGCTGTCCTGGCTTTTAACTTC
>CAIKZJ010000326.1 GCA_903831845.1 uncultured Ignavibacteriota bacterium | reverse complement strand
CGGGAATTATAGTCGAAATAATGTGGACCAGTTTCCTGTAGAACTCGTATTTTATGTCAATATCCCTGTGCATTCGGTAAAAATGAAAAAAGCGAGATGAACTCGCTTTTTTCAGAATATAATATCATTTTCCTGAGACACTTGTCTCGCTTTCAGTTGTTTTTGTTTCGGAGTTAGCTGCTCCGTTCCCGTTAGTGCCGTTCTTTTCGACAGGCGGAAGCTCTTCGCCTCTTATCACCTTGTCGATTTCTTCCGAATCGAGAATTTCCCTTTCCAGAAGCACTTCGGAAAGCCTGTGCAGTTCATCAATGTGCTCCGTCAGGATTTTCATTGCTCTGTCCATACCGGCGTTGACTATTTTCTTGATTTCATCGTCGATAAGTATCTGCGTAGTTTCGCTGTAGTTTTTATGCTCGTGAAGTTCTTTTCCGAGGAATACTTCTTCCTGTTTGTTACCGTATGTTATCGGCCCGAGTTTTTCACTCATTCCGAATTCGCAGACCATTTTTCTTGCAATGGATGTCGAGCGTTCGATATCGTTGCTTGCGCCTGTCGTATACTCATTGAATATGAGTTTCTCCGCAGCCCTTCCGCCCATCGCGTACGCTATCATCGCTTCGAGGTATTCCTTCGAATAAGTATGCTTTTCATCCATCGGCAGATAGGTAGTCACGCCCAGAGCTCTGCCTCTGGGTATAATTGTAACTTTGTGTACAGGGTCCGCTTCAGGCGTGTATTTGGCTACGAGCACATGTCCTGTTTCGTGATATGCAGTAGTTTTCTTTTCCCTTTCCGAAATTATGAGACTCTTTCTTTCGGTGCCCATCATGACTTTGTCTTTGGCGTCTTCGAGATCGCGCATAGTTACGCAGTCGGAATTCCTTCTTGCGGCAAGCAAAGCCGCCTCATTCACAAGATTAGCGAGATCAGCGCCTGAAAATCCGGGCGTTCCTTTAGCGAGAACATCGAGTTTAATGTCATTTGATAAAGGAATTCTTCTTGTATGCACTTTCAGTATACCTTCCCTGCCTTTTACGTCGGGTCTGTCGACAACGACCTGTCTGTCGAAACGGCCCGGCCTGAGAAGAGCTGGATCGAGAATGTCCGGTCTGTTCGTGGCAGCGATAATAATCACGCCGCTGTTCTGTTCAAACCCGTCCATTTCGATAAGAAGCTGGTTAAGTGTCTGTTCTCTTTCATCGTGTCCGCCGCCAAGTCCCGCGCCTCTGTGTCTTCCTACTGCGTCAATTTCGTCGATGAAAATTATGCAGGGCGCATTTTTTTTGCCCTGGTCGAAGAGGTCACGAACGCGCGAAGCTCCCACGCCGACGAACATTTCGACAAAATCGGCGCCGCTGATCGAGAAGAACGGAACGCCTGCTTCTCCCGCAACAGCTCTTGCAAGCAAAGTCTTACCGGTTCCCGGAGGGCCTAAAAGAAGAACGCCTCTGGGAATTTTGCCGCCGAGTTTCTGAAACTTGCCGGGGCTTTTCAAAAATTCTATGATTTCAGACAGTTCCTGTTTTGCTTCATCAGCACCTGCCACATCCGCAAACGTAATCTTCATCTGCGAACCAGTCATCATCTTAGCCTTCGATTTGCCGAAAGAGAATATGCCTTTCGTTCCGCCGCCGCCGTTCTGCATTCTCCGCATCAGAATTATCCAGAATGCTATAATAAGAATCCACGGCAGCACGTTCAGAATGGGACCGAGCCATCCGCCGTCGTCCTTTTCAATGTTGTAAGTTGAAATGTTCTCGTTCCAGGATTTTATTATGTTATCGTCCGTGTTGGTGTACGGAAGGTAAAGTGAAAAACGGTCGATGTTCACCTGTCTTCCGTTAACTGTAAGCGATTCCGGGTTTCTTAGCTTGCCGACGAATTCGTAATTATTGTCGGATTTCTTAATAGTAGCAGATTCTATCTTTTTTTCCGTAAGAAGTTTCTGGTACTGGTCGAAAGTAATCTCGGTGCTCTTGGATTCAGTTCCTTTTGTATAAATCATAATGAGGAAAAAT